>JBGSVG010000026.1:0-19735 GCA_041753095.1 Sphingorhabdus sp.
ACGCACAATCGAGCGTATCGGCGGGCGTAAATCAATCCCGGTCAACGTCCGTGTCGTTTGTGCAACCCACCGCAATCTTCATCAGATGATTGCAGACCAGATTTTCCGCGACGACCTTTATTACCGACTGGCCGAAGTGACGGTTAACATCCCTTCGCTTATCGAACGCACCGGCGATGCCATTCTGCTTGCTCAATATTTCGTGAGCCGTTTTGCGCGTGAAATGAACCCGTCGATTAAGGGCATGTCGACGAGTGCGCTGACAGCGATTGACCAGTGGCCATGGCCCGGCAATGTTCGCGAACTTGAAAACCGGATCAAGCGGGCGGTGATTATGGCTGACGGCAAGTTCGTTACTGCTGAGGATCTCGATTTCGGCGAAGAGGATGATGACGAGCTGTTGCTCAACCTGAAAGCGGCGCGTGAGGCGGCGGATCGGAAGGCGATCAGGCGCGCTATTTCGCGGACTGAGGGCAATATTTCGAGCGCGGCAAAGTTGCTCGGTATCAGCCGGCCTACTTTGTACGATCTGCTCAAACAATATGACCTGCAGGTCTGACCGGGCCTGACCCGTGCGACCTCAATATCTTGTGGCAATCATCGCTGCGCTGGCGCTTGGCATGCCCGGAACATATCTAGCGTCAGCGCAGCTGTTCCAAGATGATGGACAGTCACTTGAAGAAGCGCGGCAGTATTTTGTGGAAGGTGATTTTCGTGCCGCCCGCTTGGAAGTGGTCAATGCGATACGGGACAATCCAAAATCAGCAGACGCGCTAATACTTCAGGCAAAAATCGCGCTTGCCTTATTTGATGGAGCCACTGCGCAAACTGCTTTGGAGCGGGCGGTAAAGCTTGGTCAGCCCAAGTCGGATCTCGCGCATTTGTTGGGACATGCGATGTGGCTGCAGGGCAGACTCGACGAAGCGAATGTCCAGCTAAATGATCCCGAAATCCCGAAGGTCAACAAGGCGTATGCCAGCAGGATAATGGGGCGCGTGCATATGGACAGGGGCGATTTTGTTCCTGCTCAGCAGGCGTTCGATACGGCGCTGCAAATGGCGCCGCAAGACAGCCAGATATGGACTGACCTGGCGCGGCTGCGCTTTGTAGCTGCCGATCAAAAAGGGTCGATTGAGGCAGTCGAATATGCATTGAAACTCGACGCAAGCAACGTTCGTGCAATCGAGTTTCGTGGTCGGCTGATGCGATCGCAATTCGGCGTGGTGGCTGCTTTGCCATGGTTTGAGCGCGGTTTGCAAATCAGCCCGAATGATATCCCGTTGCTGGAGGAATATGCGCTGACTTTAGGCGATGCCGGTCGTTATCGCGATATGTTGCAGCAGGCGCGCAAAATCACCTCACTCGATGGGGGCAACTCAAAAGCATTTTACATGCAGGCCGTTTTGGCGGCACGAGCCGGGAACTGCGAGCTTTCCAAACGGATATTGCCGCGTGCAGGATCTGCATTTAATGAGTTGCCGGGCCCCATGCTGCTTGACGCTATTTGCGAATTTGAACTTGGGAATTTTAACCGCGCAGTCGACCGTTTTCAGCGCTTGCTCGCTCTTCGGCCCAACAATCGCTCCGCCCGTATCATGCTGGCGACGGCCATGTATCGTGCCGGAGATCCATTCGACGCCCTCGATACCATCAGGTTAGTGGCTGCGCGCCAGGATACCGACTGCTACAGCCTGATGTTGGCGGCGCGCGCGTTCGAGGCGAGCGATCAGCCTAAGCGATCAATCAATCCGCTCGATGATGCGTCGGTGGCGACGATCCGTATGGCGCAGCCATTGGCGGAATCGATGTCGCTTGCTGAGGCCGCCGATGAAGTGAGGCGCAACCCGGGTAATGCGCGGGCGGTGTTGCCCTTTATCCGTCTTTTGCTCGCAAATGGCGATACCGACACTGCGCTTGGCGAAGCGACCCGCTTGCAAGCCGCAAATCCCGGAGTGACCGAAGCGCATTTGCTGGTCGGTGACGTTCAAGCGGCGCGCGAAAATTATGCGGAGGCCCTGGTTGCTTATCAAAAGGCCCGGGAGATTGCTTTTACCGAACCGGTGATGTTGCGGGTCGTCGATGCGCTTTCCCGGACGGGTAATGAAAATGGCGCAGCGCAGACCCTAGCTGCCTATCTGGCGTTCAATCCCGGCAACCTGACTGCGCTTCGCCTTGCGGCGTATCGCAATCTCGACAGCCGCCGGTGGACGACTGCCATTGCCTTGCTCGAACGCCTACGGTCGCGGCTTGGCTATAATGACAGTGTCTTGCTTGCCAATCTGGCGCGTGCATATTCCGGGGCAGGCAAACATGATGACGCCATATATTATGCGGAGATCGCGTATCGGATTGCGCCGGCAAATCCGTTGGTGACTGTCAGCTATGGCCGAGTGTTATTGAAAGCCGGGAAAAGGCCAAAGGCTGCCGCAGAGTTATTGCAAAAAGCAGCCAATATGATGCCGGATAATGCAGAAGTAGCAGCGGACCTGGCCAAGGCCAAAACCGCGTATCGCAAATCAGCTCAGCGCCAATAATTCTGCCGGGTCTATCCCTGCGCGATGCATCTGAGCCTTTACATCGGGCCAGACATTTTTGACGAAATGATCACGTTCGAAACTGCGGAGCTTCATCACTGCACCCGACGCTACAAACAGACCTACGCCGCGTTTTACATCGACCAGTCCGCTGTCCTGAAACAGTTGATAGGCTTTGGCAACGGTGAGTGGATTCGCCCCTTGATCGGCCGCAAATGCGCGTACCGAAGGCAGCATGTCGCCTTCTTTATAGGCACCATCAAGAATAGCGGCGGCAATCACGTCACGCAGTTTCAGGTAAACCGGCTTGGCATCGTTTTTCATTAGCCCCTTACTGCCATAATACAGTAGGTCGCGTCAAGGTTACACTTTTATGGCCATTGCCTCACGATGTCGGCAGGGTTCGGGCGCGGGCGTTCTTCGAGCGGTAAGGCGGGCGTGCCCATGAAGAAGAAGCCAGCAATCTGCTCTTCGCCATTGCAAATGGCGGCGCGAACGTGGGCGTCATAGCAAGCCCATCCGGTAATCCAGCTTCCGACAAAGCCATGCGCGTGTGCGGCGTGGAGCAGGTTCATGCCAACAGCACCAACGCTCAACTGCTGTTCCCACAGCGGGATTTTGGCGCTTGGTTGCGGCGCAAAGAGCAGCACGACGAGCGTCGGAGCCATCTTGGCTGGCACTACTGCCGCTTCGATCTGGGCAATTCGGGCATCTGGATTGGCGGCGACGAATGCCGCTTCCAGCAACTCTGCAAAAGCCGCGCGGTCGGCGATTTGGACAAAGCGCCACGGAAACAGTTTGCCATGGTCGGGCGTGCGCATCGCCAGTCGCAAGATACGGTTCAGGGTTGGTTGGTCCGGGCCCGGTTCAATCATTTCGCGCGGCTTGCCCGAGCGGCGTGAGGCGAAATAAGCGGGGACCGAAGATAGATCGTTGAACATCACACTCCATTCGACGAATTTCATGTCGCCGCGCAATAAAATTCTTCTCATGCGAAATTTTTTCGTTAGGGTTTACCGCAATCGCCCGCAAAAGGGCCATCATTTACCGGGGAAAGAGGGATCGCGTGACCGATATGAAACCAATGGGCCTTTGGGCCGAAGGCGACTGGATTGCAGCCATCGCTGTAGTTGTTTTGGGGATTTTTCTGGCGATTGGCGCAAAAATCGCCATCCAGAAAGAACCAGAGTTCGCGGGCCATCCCAAGGGCCTGTACATGCTGTTCTTCGCCGAAATGTGGGAACGGTTTTCTTATTACGGCATGCGTGCCATCCTGATTTTCTACCTTACGCAGCACTGGCTGTTTTCGGATTCTAAATCGAGCCTGGTCTATGGTGCATACACCAGCCTTGTTTACATCACTCCGGTGCTGGGCGGCTATCTTGCCGACCGCTATCTGGGGCAACGCAAGGCCGTTTTGTTCGGCGGCATATTACTGGCCATCGGCCACAGCTTGATGGCGGTCGAGGGTACTGGTGGTCAGGATGATCCGACCATCAACGTGTTCTGGATGGCGCTGGCGTTCATTATCGTCGGCTCGGGTTTTCTCAAAGCCAACATCTCGGTGATGGTCGGACAACTCTACAAGCTAACCGATGTCCGCCGCGATGCGGCCTACACAATTTTCTACATGGGAATTAACGTCGGCGCGGCGCTTGGTACTATTACCGTTGCCTATCTTGGACAAACCATTGGATGGGGCTGGGGTTTCGGTCTTGCCGGTATCGGTATGCTTTTGGGTCTTGTGGTCTTCGTACTCGGCAAGGCTGCTCTTAATGGCACTGGGGAAGCACCTAAGCCGCTGACCAAAACCAAGGAGATGACGCTTTACGGAATCGGCTTTGCCGCGGTTGCTGTCATCTGGGCGCTCGTCCAGTATCAGGATGTCATTCAGGGCCTGCTGGTCGTGTCCGGCGTGTCGCTGCTGGGCTATGTGTTGTACGAGAGTTTCAAGTTGGAAAAAGAACCGCGCGAGCGGATGTTTGCAATACTGTTCCTGATTTCATTGAATCCGATTTTCTGGGGTCTCTTCGAACAGGCGGGCGGATCGATGAACCTGTTCACGGATCGCTTTGTGGACCGTGGCGGCGTGCCTGCGGGTATTTTCCAGTCGATCAATCCGATCTACATCATTCTGCTCGCCCCGTTGTTTGCAGGCTTGTGGCAGTGGCTCGGGCGGAAGGGTAGGGAACCTTCGGCACCCGCCAAATTTGGCTTGGCACTTATCCAGATGGGACTTGCCAACCTAGTCCTCGTTTGGGGCGCGGAGGCCTATGGCCTTGCCGCGATGACACCGGTCATTTTGGTATTCATGTATTACCTTCTGGCAACGACGGCAGAGCTTTGCCTGTCGCCGGTCGGATTGTCGGCGATGAACCGGCTCGCGCCGAAGTTCCTCGCGTCGCTCATCATGGGTGCTTGGTTCTACATGACCGCTGTCGGCAATTTCGTCGCTGGCAAAATCGGTGAGGCAACCGGCGGGCATGATGGCGAAATGACCAAACAGGGTTTGCTCGATGTCTATGAGATGTTTGGTTATATCTCGATCGGCGTCGCCGTCGTCGTGTTGCTGCTCTCGCCCATTGTGAAGCGGTGGATGCACCTCGACACATTGCGGGACGAGCCGCTGGAAGGGAATAAAGAGGCAGGAGAGCCACAGGCTGCTGGTGTTCACCCCACGACAACAGGGAATTGAATGATGCGTTTATCGGGTAGAGCTGCATTTGCGGCGGCGGCACTTGCTGCGCTGAGCTTAAACGGATGCGGGGCAAAAGAGGAAAAGCCGGCGTCCGTTTCTGCAAAGCCGGCGGAAAAGGTGCCTGCACCATTTCCTTCGACCTATAAAGCCTATCCCGGTATCGCTACCGCAATCCGCAACGTTACCATCTATGATGGCGAAGGCGGAAAAATCGACAATGGCGTGGTGTTCATGTCGGGTGGCAAGATTAGCAGTGTCGGCGGGGCAGACACGCCGATACCTGCTGACATTGCGGTCTTTGATGGTGCAGGCAAATTTGTGACGCCCGGCATTATCGATATCCACAGCCACCTGGGCGATTATCCGACGCCGTCGGTTGAGGCGCATAGCGATGGTAACGAAGCAACTTCGCCGACTACCCCCGAAGTATGGGCCGAACATAGCGTCTGGCCGCAGGATCCAGGTTTCAGCCGCGCGCTGGCCAACGGCGGCGTAACTGCGTTGCAGGTATTGCCGGGTTCGGCAAACCTGATGGGCGGGCGTTCTGTGGTGCTTAAGAATGTTTATGCGCGCACCGTTCAAGGCATGAAATTTCCCGGCGCGCCTTATGGCATGAAAATGGCGTGCGGCGAAAATCCGAAGCGTGTTTACGGTGCGAAGGGCCGGATGCCTTCAACTCGAATGGGAAATGTCGCGGTCAACCGTCAGACATGGATCAAGGCACAAGAGTATAAGAGGAAGCGTGACTCGGGCAAAGACTTCACCCGCGACATTGGCATGGAAACTTTGGCTGGTGTTCTTGACGGGGATATCAGCATCCAGAACCACTGCTACCGCGCCGACGAAATGGCCATCGTGCTCGATATGGCCAAGGAATTCGGGTACAAGGTGTCGACCTTTCACCATGCGGTTGAGGCTTACAAAATTAGCGATTTGCTGCGCGACAATGGGGTATGTTCGGCCGTGTGGGCTGACTGGTGGGGCTTCAAGATGGAAGCCTATGACGCCATTCCGGAAAATGCTGCAATCCTGCACAACACCGGCGCGTGTGTGATTATTCATTCCGACGACGAAAATCAGATCCAGCGATTGAATCAGGAAGCCGCAAAGGCGCAGGCCGATGGTCGGCGGATGGGTGTCAACATCAGTGACGCTGAAGTCATCAAATGGCTGACCTATAATCCGGCAAAGGCGCTTGGCATTGCCGACAAGACCGGCAGTTTGAAGCCCGGTAAAATGGCTGACCTGGTACTATGGAACGGCAATCCTTTAAGCGTCTATTCGCGTCCAGAAAAAGTATGGATTGATGGCGCTTTAATGTTCGATGCAAAGGACCCCAAACGGCGTCCGGTGAGCGATTTCGAGCTTGGGCAGCCCGGTGAAGGAGATGTGAAATGATCCGCCTTCGCCAAGGCTTCGGCGGACAAGCCCGCTTCCTTTTTGCGGCAGCAGCGATGGCCGCCATCGCAGCACCAGCTTGCGCCGAAACCATCGCCATCACTGGCGGCAAAGTCATCATCGGTGACGGCAGCGCGCCAATTGATGGCGGCACGGTAGTTATTCGCGACGGCAATGTGGTGTCCGCAGGTGCTGGTAGTACCGTTCCTGCCGGCGCGCGCCAGATCGACGCGAGCGGCAAGTGGGTGACCCCAGGCGTATTCGCTGGCTTCACTCGCCTTGGTCTAGCCGAGGTTGATGCGGTTAATGGCACCAATGACAAAAGCGGCGGCAAGAGCGGCTTTTCTGCCGCCATCGATATAGCGCCTGCCATCGATCCCTTCCGTTCGCCCTTTGCGGTCAACCGCTCTGCCGGTGTAACCCGCGCCGTCGTTGCGCCCGAGGCAGCCGACAGTATTTTTGCCGGGCAGGGGGCGATTGCCGATTTGGGGGCAGACAGTGACGCTGTGACGAAAGCGCGTGTTTTCCAGTTTGCGGAATTTGGCGAAGATGGCGCTGCCAATGCAGGTGGCAGCCGTGCGGGCACGCATCTGCATTTCCGCGCGATGCTGCGCGAGGCGCAGGATTACGCTGCGGGTCGCGGCACGTTCGACGACGAATTGCTTAAAGCCGAGGACGCAAAAGCTCTCCTGTCGGTTTTGCGCGGCGAGACGCGTCTGCTGATCCATGTCGAGGGCGCGAACGACATGCTGCGCCTGATTGAGCTGAAGCGTGAATTTCCTGCTGTCAAAATGGTTTTTGTCGGCGCGACCGAAGGCTGGCGTGTTGCAGCGCAACTGGCGCAGGCAGGTATTCCCGTGATCGCATCGGCGCTCAATGATTTGCCCGCTTCGTTCGAAATGCTCGGCGCAACGCAAAGCAATATCGGACGGATGAAGGATGCGGGCGTCAAGGTCGCGATTGGTATGATCAATGACCGCGATTCCCACCAGCTCCGCTACACCACACAATATGCGGGCAATCTGGTCAGCCTTCAGACTGTGCCCGGCGCGACTGGACTAAGCTGGGACGAAGCGTTCGCCGCCGTCAGTTCGGTTCCGGCGGACATCATGGGCGTCGGCGATCGTTACGGAAGCCTAAAAGCCGGTAAGGCCGCCGATGTTGTCGTCTGGGATGGCGACCCGCTGGAGCTATCAAGCGCACCGACAACGGTGATTATAGACGGAATCGAGCAGCCGCTTTCCAACCGCCAGCAACGCCTGCGCGACCGTTATGCGCGGCCTATGGAAGGGGACTTGCCAAAGGCCTATGACCGGTAAATACTCACTGCACTGAAAGCATTGCAAATTCGGGGGCGGAGGAATTAAATTGAGCGAATATCTGATGCTCATCTTCGCAACTTTGGCATTTGTCGGCACCCATTTTTTGATGTCGCATCCGATGCGCTTTAATATGGTCCGGAGATTTGGCGAGGGCGGTTTCGCCATCATATATTCCGTTGTATCGTTGGCGCTGTTTTTTTGGCTCATTATCGAGTTTGGCCGTGCGCCGAAAGAAGCCCCCTACTGGGCTGTTGGGGACATCCTGTGGGCAGTGTCGAGCGCATTGACAATATTGGCGGCGGTGCTGTTCACCGGGTCGCTGGTGCGTAATCCCTCATTGCCCGGCGCGAGCGATAATTTGGCAGCGCAGAAACCTTCGGGGGTATTCAAAATCACAAGACATCCCATGATGTGGGGTTTCGCCTTATGGGGCGTTGCACATATACTGGTGGCGCCGCGGACCGATAATTTCATCTTTTGCGGCGGTATCATCTTCCTGGCGCTGGTCGGATCAAAGGCACAGGAACGCAAAAAGGCGAGGATGATCGGCGTTGGCTGGGGCACATGGTTGCGCCAGACCAGCTTTTTTCCTCAGGTCGCTGCGCTGGCAAAAATCGGTCCGATACCGTGGGTTGCAGGCTTAATATTATGGGCCGTTGCCACATGGGCGCACCAATATTTTGGTGGCTATCCCGCAGGACTTTTCCGCTGGCTATAGTCTCCTAGAGCCGGACCATTTTCATTCCCCGTTCGCTGTAACGCGGCCCCGCTGTTTCGCCGCGCGGAGCGGCGGCCTCAAGCTTTGCTATATCGTTGGCATCAAGAACGACATCAGCCGCTTTAGCGCTATCCTCCATCGTCACCCGGCGCTTGAAGCCCGGAATTGGCACAATATCGTCACCCTGCGCCAGCAACCATGCTAACGCGATCTGCGCATGGGTAACGCCATGTTTCGCCGCGACTTCGCCGACGATATCGACGACTTTCAGGTTCGCGGCGAAATTATCACCCTGATAACGTGGATCCTGCCGCCGCCAGTCATTTTCCGGAAGCTCTTCAAGGCTACGAATTGATCCGGTCAGGAATCCACGCCCGAGCGGCGAATAAGGTACAAATCCAATGCCCAGTTCGCGGCAGGTCGGCAGAATATCCTCCTCAACATCGCGTTCCCACAGTGAATATTCGCTTTGCAATGCGGAAATCGGTGCAACCGCCGCTGCACGACGCAGCGTCTCCGGCCCCGCCTCGGAAAGTCCGATATGCTTGATTTTGCCTTCGGTAATCAGGTCCGCCATCGCGCCGACAGTTTCTTCGATCGGCACATTGGGATCAACGCGGTGCTGGTAATATAGGTCAAGGCAATCAATGCCGAGGCGCTTCAATGTTCCTTCGACGGCGCTTTTTGCATTCGCACCTGAACCGTCGACACCAACGATATTGCCGCCGTCAAATTTGAAACCGAACTTGCTGGCGATAACCAAGCCATCGCGCTTGCCCTTGATTGCTTCACCGACCAGTTCTTCATTTGAAAACGGTCCATAAATCTGCGCTGTGTCGAAAAATGTAATCCCCAGGTCGATGGCTTTATGGATTGTGAGAATTGCCTCATCAGGATCGGCATCCTCACCATAAGTGATATTGCCACCCTTGATCATCGGCATGCAGCCGACGCCGATTGCGCTGACTTTCAGTCCGTTACCCAGCGTGCGATATTGCATCGGCCTTCTCCTTTTCGGGTGCTTCGATGGCGGTGGCAAGTGCAACATCCATCTGCACATTACCTGTAGTGCGGAAAATATCGGGTAGTGTCTCCACTGCGATCAGCAGTGCCAGTGGTTCGACCGGAATGCCGAGTGCAAGACAGATTGGCGCAATCGAGGTGACGAAGCTGACTGTTCCGGGGAGGCTTACTGCGCCCATCGAGGTCAAGGCCGCAATTAAAATGGCGAAACTGTAATCGAAGGCGTCCAGCTCGATGCCAAACCAGTTCGCGACATAGAGCGCCACTGCAAGGTTCATGGCAGGTCCGGTGACCCGCAGCAGCGCGACCGCCATCGGCAAAACCAGCCCAGCAGTAGATTCTCGCACGCCCAATGCTTCGGCTTTTTTGAGCATTAGCGGCAGGCTGGCAAGGGACGACTGGGTCGAAACCGCAAATGCCTGAACCGGCGCAATTTGCCGCGCATATTCGGTGAAGCGAATCTTTCCGGCGAATACCGCTACCAGATAGGCGAACGCGCCGACCACTATGCCGACCATCGAAACGGTCACGATATAGTGGGCAACTGCACCAAGCGCGGCCAATCCCGACCGTGCCCCGACCACAAAGGCCAGCGCAAACACCCCAATAGGCGCGAGCTTCAGCACCCATTCGATAACGATGACCATCGCGTCGGCGAGCGCCTCAAAAAAGCCCGCCATTTGCCTGCGGGGTCCCTGCGCCAGCCGCGTCACGGCGAACGCGAATACCATGGTGAAAATGAGAAGCGGCAGGATGGAATCATTGGCTGCGGCTGAAATGGGATTGGTCGGGACAAGGGCTACGATGAAGTCGCGCAAAGCCGGTTGGTCGGCAACCGCAGGTGCCGTTGTCAAAGCGGCTCGCAAAGCGGCGGCACTCTCCTCGGGCATTGGCCACAG
Source organism: Sphingorhabdus sp. (assembly GCA_041753095.1). Classification (GTDB taxonomy): domain Bacteria; phylum Pseudomonadota; class Alphaproteobacteria; order Sphingomonadales; family Sphingomonadaceae; genus Sphingorhabdus_B. The sequence continues at coordinate 10,593 of JBGSVG010000026.1, forward strand.
CGACAGAAAGAATGGCGTGAGGATTGCACCCATCACCGCCGACAGCACCATCATCACCACAATCCACGTAACCGTGCGCGCTGCCATCGGTCCGGCGCGCGCTGCTTCGGCACTTTTTACAATTCCGGTAATCAGCAGCGCGACAACGAGCGGAACAACCGTCATGCGAAGGCCGTTGAGCCACAAGGAACCTAATATATCGAGCCAATAGGCCAGTTCTTCGCCAACTCCAGGGAGCTGGGCGGCTGCGAGAATGCCGAGCGAAAGGCCGACGACAAGGGCGATAAGGATACGGGTAGCGTTTGACATATTATGAGGTCTTGCCAGCGCGTCGTCCGCTATGCAAGGGAGTGCCGAGGCCAGACCATAATTCAACGCATTCCATAACAAAGCAGGAACCAGAATGGCGCGCAAATATTTCGGAACCGACGGCATCAGGGGAAGGACCAATACCGGCGCGATGACGGCTGAAATGGCGATGAAAGTCGGGCAGGCGGCGGGCGCGCATTTTCTTCGTGGCGGTCACAAGCATCGCGTCGTTATCGGCAAGGATACTCGGCTTTCTGGCTATATGATCGAAAATGCGTTGGTGGCAGGATTCACCAGCGTCGGCATGGATGTGGTTCAGTTCGGCCCGATACCGACACCTGCAGTCGCGCTGCTCACGCGGTCGATGCGTGCGGACCTCGGCGTAATGATTTCGGCCAGCCACAATCCTTATGAGGATAATGGTATCAAGCTGTTCGGTCCCGACGGTTTCAAGCTGTCCGATGCCGATGAAATTGCGATTGAGGCATTGCTGGATAAGCCTGTGACGTTGGCGAATGCGCCCGATGTAGGACGTGCCCGGCGGATCGAAGACAGTCGCGGACGCTATATCCACGCCATCAAGGCGTCGGTACCCGAACACATTCGCTTCGACGGGCTTCATGTTGTGCTCGATTGCGCAAATGGCGCGGCTTATCAGGTTGCCCCAACCGCGATCTGGGAATTGGGGGCGAAGGTCACTCCGATAGGCGTGTCTCCCAACGGCAAGAATATCAATGACAAAGTCGGTTCGACCCATGTCGCGACCTTGCAGGAAACCGTTGTGTCATCGGGTGCAGACATCGGCATCGCGCTCGACGGTGACGCGGACCGGTTAATCGTCGTGGATGAAAAAGGCCGGGTGGTCGATGGCGATCAGATTATGGCGCTGCTCGGTACCGCGATGAGCCGTGCGGGTAAGCTTACCGGCGACGGGATTGTAGCGACCGTGATGTCCAATCTGGGCCTGGAGCGATATCTGGAAAGCCAGAACTTAAAGCTTGTGCGTGCCAAGGTCGGTGACCGTTATGTTCTGGAGGAAATGCGCCGCCATGGCATTAACGTGGGCGGCGAGCAGTCAGGGCATATGATATTGCTCGACCATGCGACCACTGGGGATGGCACGATTGCGGCGTTGCAAGTCTTGGCTCAACTGGTGGAGAGCGGGAAACCGGCGAGCGAAGTCCTGCATCTGTTCGATCCCGTACCGCAGCTTTTGAAAAATGTGCGCTTTTCTGGCGGCAAGCCGCTCGATGACGCGGGGGTACAGGCAGTGATTGCCAGCGCTGAAAAGGAACTTGAAGGCAAAGGCCGTCTGGTCATACGGCCATCGGGCACCGAGCCTGTCATCCGCGTGATGGCCGAAGGCGACGATGCGGCGCAGGTCGAGCGCGTTGTCGATAGCATTTGCGATGCCGTCAGGGTGGCGGCTGCATGATGGCCGACGGCAAGCCTGCACGTATCCTGATCATCGCCGGGTCGGACAGCGGCGGCGGGGCTGGGGTTCAGGCTGATATCAAGACCGTAACGATGCTCGGCGGGCATGCAATGACGGCGATTACCGCGATTACCGCGCAGAACACGCTTGGCGTTGACGCAGTGCATATCGTGCCCACGCAAATGGTGATCGACCAGATTGCAGCAGTTGTCAGCGACATCGGCGTTGATGCGGTCAAAATCGGTATGATTGGCAATGCCGATACCGCGCATGCCGTGGCCGACAGCCTCTCGGAGCTATCCTGTGCAATCGTCTTCGATCCAGTGATGGTCTCAACCAGCGGCGCCGTGCTTGCCGATGCGGAGACTATTTCAGCGTTCGAGCGACTGATGCGGTTGGCGACGCTGACCACGCCGAATCTGCCGGAATTGGAAGCTTTGGGCGGTAAGGATGCGTTGCTGGCACGGGGGATCCGCTTGCTCATCAAGGGCGGGCATGCAGATGGTGACCAGATTGTTGACGAGCTGCATCTCGCGCATGGGCAAAGCGAGATATGGACGGACACGCGGATCGAAACGCGCAGTACCCATGGCACCGGATGCACCTTGGCGAGCGCTATCGCAACTGGACTGGGGCAGGGGATGGAACTTGTTCACGCGGTCGAGCGCGCACGCCTGTTCGTGCGCCTCGCCTTGCTTGACGCGCCGGGGCTGGGTGACGGACATGGGCCGATGGGGCATCAATTTGTCCGCGAGGATGCGATGGTCGCGGGGCCTTCGCTCAATCAGGTCACCGTGGGCTCGCGCGACTATGCGGCATCGGTTGATTTCTACAGAGCGCTCGGATTGCAGCAGATCGTTGATAGTCCATCGAACGGCTATGCGCGTTTTGAGGTGCCCAACGGCGTGACCTTTTCTATACACGCAAGCGACGATATCAGCGCTTCCACCGTCGTCTATTTCGAGAGCAAGCGTCTCGACGCCTGGGTGACCGAGCTCGCCAGCCAAGGCTATGCTTTCGAACAAATGCCACAAGATGAAAGCTGGGGTTGGCGCGAGGCACGGTTGTTGGACCCGTCGGGCAATATAGTCTGCCTGTATAGCGCGGGAGAAAACCGGCGCTATCCCGCTTGGCGGATATGATTGTCGGAGTCGACGAGGCGGGAAGGGGGCCGCTGGCAGGGCCAGTCGTCGCCGCCGCAGTGATACTTTGTTCCGACGGGATAGAGGGCCTTGATGACAGCAAGAAACTGTCGGCATCACGGCGCGCGCGCCTTGAAGCCGAAATCAAGGCTAAATGCTACTGGGCCGTCGGGATGGCCTGTGTCGAAGAAATCGACGCTATCAACATATTGCAGGCTACGATGCTGGCAATGACCCGCGCAGTCGAGGCATTGGAGATTGAGCCTGCTTTGGTCATGGTCGACGGTAACCGTCTGCCGCGCTGGCGTTACAAAGCTGAAGCCTTCATCGGCGGTGATGCAATTCACCCCTGCATTTCTGCCGCGAGCATCATCGCCAAGGAACATCGAGACCGCATCATGGTGGCCGCCGATGTGGATTATCCGGGCTATGGATGGGCGTCGAACAAGGGCTATGGCGCGGCGGCGCATATGGATGCGTTGAAGCGTTTGGGGCCGACGCCGCTTCACCGCAAAAGCTTTGCACCCGTTGCGCAGATGCTTTTAGTGTAACTGAGTGTAAAACTTTCAGTGTGAGTCCTTAAGGCAACACCACTACCGGTTGAGTCCCCACAGAATCGCCAGACTCTACATCTTGTGCCGGACTCGTTTCGTTCCGGCCATATACTGCGCTGTTAACCATATATTACCAGCTTTCCTGCAGGTTAACGGCCTTGACGTTAAGCTTTCGCGGACTCATCGCAGATGCTTCAACGCCAACGGGAGCGGGCAATGGGTGTCATTGAGAGAATTAAACCAGCCACGAAGTTGCGGACCATCGAACCGCAAGCCCTGCCGCTGAATCAAATATTACGGATGGACTGCATCGAAGCGATGCGTTCGCTCCCCGATGCGTGCATCGATATGGTGTTTGCTGATCCGCCTTATAATCTCCAGCTTGGTGGTGATTTGCTTCGGCCCGACAACAGCAAAGTCGATGCGGTCAACGATGAGTGGGATAAGTTCGCTAGTTTCGCGATTTACGACAAGTTCACGCGCGAATGGCTCGCCGAGGCGCGCCGCATTCTGAAACCTAACGGTTCGCTCTGGGTCATCGGAAGCTACCACAATATCTTCCGTGTCGGCACTGCGGTGCAGGACGCAGGTTATTGGATTCTCAACGACATTGTCTGGCGCAAGTCGAACCCGATGCCCAATTTCAAGGGAACGCGCTTCACGAATGCGCATGAAACTTTGATCTGGGCATCAAAGAGCGAGAAGTCGAAATATACCTTCAACTATCGTGCGATGAAGACGCTGAACGACGAATTGCAGATGCGTTCCGACTGGCTGATCCCGATTTGCGGCGGTCAAGAGCGGCTGAAACGCAACGGCACTAAGGCACATCCGACCCAGAAACCTGAGGCATTGCTTTACCGGATATTGCTTGCCTGCACGAAGCCGGGAGACGTGGTGCTGGATCCATTTTTCGGGACGGGCACGACCGGTGCGGTCGCGCGTCGTCTTGGCCGTGACTGGATTGGCTGTGAGCGTGAGAGCGTTTACTGCGAGGTTGCCGAGGAACGCATTGCTGCGGCGCTCCCTTTGGATGAAAGCGCACTCAAAACCATGCAGTCGCCGAAATCAGCGCCGAAGGTAGCCTTTGGGCAGCTGGTTGAAGCGGGATATCTGAATCCGGGTGCAAAGTTGTTTGATCGCAAGCGGCAGTTCGAGGCAACGGTTCGCGCCGATGGCTCGCTGGGATGCGGAACGGTCGTCGGCTCGATCCACAAGGTCGGGTCGACGATCCAGAACGCACCGAGCTGTAATGGCTGGACCTATTGGCACTATGAAGCTGCCGACGGTGCGATGAAGCCGATTGACGATCTGCGCCAGATCTATTTGCTCGCTACTGAACCGTGACTGGCATTTATCTTCGCCCCACCGGTTATGTTGACAGTCCGCAACGGCACGATGGCGCGTGCGCCAGACTTGCCGGAACGATGCTGTGGTTCTCGCAGATCGAGGTGATCGACAAAAGCGTAGGCCGTAGCTTAGTTAGCTTAAACGATTGGGATGCATTTGTTGCGAATTTGCCCGCGGACAAGCAATCCCGATCCATCCAGCTGTACGCGCGAATGACAGAATCACGCGCGGCATTACAGATGGGGGAGCGGACAATCCGCCTTGATCAGCCGCAGGTGATGGGCATCATCAACATGACGCCCGACAGTTTTTCCGATGGCGGCAAAAATGCCGACATTGATGCTGCTGCCGATGCTGCCTTTGCCATGACGAGCGCCGGCGCTGCGATTATCGATGTGGGCGGCGAGTCGACTCGTCCTGGAGCGCCTTTGGTATGGGAGGGCGACGAGATTGCGCGCGTTGAGCCGCTCATCAAACGTCTGTCTGCATCGGGCACTGCCATTTCCATCGACACCCGCAAGGCCGCGGTGATGGAGGCTTCGGTGGCTTCGGGCGCTACAATGATCAACGATGTCTCGGCCTTGCTGTTCGACGATCGCGCGCTTGAGGTTGCCAAAGCACTTGATGTACCCATTGTGCTGATGCACGCGCCTAGCCAAGGTAGCGATCCGCACAAAGGTGGCGATTATGCCGACGTTGTGCTTGATGTTTTCGATTGGCTCGAAGCGCGCGTCGATGCGGTCGAGGCGGCAGGAATTTCGAGGAGTAAGATTCTGGTCGATCCGGGTATCGGTTTTGGAAAGTCGCTTGCCGACAATCTGGCAATCATAAATAACCTGTCGATCTATCATGGCATTGGCTGCCCGATCCTGTTTGGCGCAAGCCGCAAACGGATGATTGGCGCGCTGTCCAATGAAGCGCCTGTCGAGCAACGTCTTGGTGGATCTATTTTTCTGGCGATGAAAGCGGTCGAACAAGGCGCACATATTGTTCGCGTTCACGATGCGGCTGAAACAGTTCAGGCCGTGCAAGTATGGCGCGGATTACGCGATGCGGCGCTGACTGCCCGGGCCTAACCCTACCGCGATTTGGCTGCATTGACGCAGACCTAAACAAGCGCGAATGTTGAGCGCTCAAGGGACAGGAGGGCAAGCAGCATGATCGCAAAATATATTGTCGGATATATCGCAACAGGAATAGCGTTCGCCGTTATCGACAGTTTTTGGCTGCGGACCATGTATACACGTTTGTACCAGCCTGAAATTGGTGAGCTGCTGGTAAAAGGTGGCTTCCGAATGGGCCCCGCAATCGCGTTCTATGCTCTTTATATATTGGGCATGATGATTTTTGCGGTTGGGCCGGCGCTACAGTCGGGCAAGTGGCAGACAGCTTTGCTATGGGGCGCCATGCTCGGCTTCTTTTGCTACATGACATATGATTTGACGAACTACGCCACTTTAAAAGTGTGGAGCACGAAAATCACGGTTCTGGATATCATCTGGGGAACTGTTCTGACGGGGTCGGCCTCGACCGCTGGGTTCTGGATTACCCAACTGATCTTCGGCAAGACGGCCTCGGCTTAAGCGACGTCGCTAATCCCCAGGTCGGCCAATTTGCGATAGAGCGTCGAGCGGCCGATACCCAAGCGGCGAGCAACTTCGGTCATTCGTCCGCGATAATGGCCGATGGCAAGACGGATGACATCAGCCTCGATTTCCTCAAGCGGACGCATGTTGCCGTCGGCTTCGTAAAGCGTAACCCCGATGCCGTCGTTCGCGCCAGCGCCCAAAGACCCGCCATTGCCGGGTACACCCACGGCGGCGGATATTTGCGGGAATTCTTCGGGCGTCAACGCATCGCGTTCGCACAGAACCGCGGCGCGGAACAAGGCGCTTTGCAATTGGCGGACGTTGCCGGGCCAGCTGTAGCCGCGCAGCATTGTCAGTGCTTCATCAGTAATACCTAGGCTGCGAAGGCCGGGCTGACTTGCCATACGACCCAAGAAGTGCCGCGCAAGCGCTGGAATATCACTGGTGCGGTCGCGCAACGGCGGGATAGTGAGTTGCACCACATTCAGGCGATAATAGAGGTCCTCGCGAAATTCGCCGCTGGCCAGTCTGTCGGTAAGATTGCAGTTGCTCGCCGAAATCAGGCGCACATCGATGCGATAGCTGTGCGTAGCGCCCAAGGGCTGGATTTCATTCTGCGTAAGCAGGCGGACGAGGCGGACCTGCGTTTCGGGTGGCAGATGGTCGACCTCATCAAGAAAGACAGTGCCACCTTCGGCCTGTTGCAATATGCCGACACGGCGGTCAAAGGCACCGGCGAAGGCATCTTTCTCATGTCCGAACAGCACCGAGTCCAAAAGGTTCGGCGAAATCGCGCCGCAGTTCACTTTCAGGAATGGCAGCTTTGATCGCGGACTTGCGGCGTGGATGGCGTCGGCCACCACTTCCTTGCCCACGCCCGATTCGCCTTCGATGAAAATCGGCGCTCGGCTGCGCGCGGCCTTGGCGGCAATAGCGAGCGCGGTGCGGAATGCAGGGGCGGAACCAATGATTTCTTCAAAAGCCAAGGGCTGGGAAATCTTCTCCGTCATCGGATGGAGTTCACCGAATTCCTTGCTCTTGTCGGCCGCCATGCTGAGTGCAGCAATCAGGCGTTCGGCGGCCACCGGCTTGATAATATAATCCGAGGCGCCAGCGCGCATGGCGTCGATTGCCGCTTCGTTCGAACCGATTGCTGTCATCAAAAGGATTGGCAATGCTGGGCGACGCGATTTGAGTTCGGCAATCAGCGACGCCGAATCAGATCCGGGTACCCATTGATCGAGCAGGATGGCATCGAGCATCATCCCGTCCTGCGTGCCGAGCATCGCGATCGCTGTTTCGGCGTCACGGGAGAAAACCGTGCGCCAGCCAGCACGTGATGCGATAGCCGCAACCAACCGGCACTGGGCCGGCTCGTCATCGACAAGCATCAATAATCTGGTCTCGCGTTCGTTCATCCACCGTCCATGGGCTAGCTCTGGAAAAATTGTGGTAACGCAAATGGGTAAAGAGCCGATTAAGCAGTAAGCAATTTTTCTTGCGTGCAGTGGGTTGAGCAATTTATTTGCAGGGATTAAGGCTAAGAGAACAAAGCGTTTGCAGATGGAGGCAAAATTGACAGGCAATCAGGATATCGGTCCGGCGAAAGAAACCTATTCGGGCTTCATCTCACTCTTCAAATGGGGCACTGTCGTGTCCGTCGCGGTGACAGCATTGGTGGTGTTGATTATCGCCAGCCGCGCCGCCTGACGTGGTGAAAATCGCTGTATTGAAGGAAACTTCCATCGGTGAGACACGCGTTGCTGCCTCTCCTGAAACGGTAAAGAAATATATCGGGCTGGGTGCCAGCGTTGCCGTCGAAACGGGTGCTGGGCTGACGGCTTCGGTCAGCGATTCCGAATATGAGGCGGCGGGTGCCTCGGTTGGCGCTTTGGCAGCCACGCTAAAAGACGCAGATATCATTCTCGGCGTGCAGGGTCCCAACCCGAAAGCCTTGAAGGGAATGAACTCCGGGGCGTGGCTTGTTGCAGGGCTCGATCCATTTGGCCAGCGGTCTCGTGTGGATGAATATGCCAAGGCCGGTGTCGAAGCACTAGCCATGGAGTTCATGCCGCGCATTACCCGTGCGCAGTCAATGGACATATTGTCATCGCAGTCGAACCTTTCCGGATATAAAGCCGTCATCGAAGCCGCGTCGGTCTATGGCCGGGCGTTTCCGATGATGATGACGGCAGCAGGTACGGTTAGCGCTGCCAAGGCCTTCATCATGGGCGTTGGCGTTGCCGGTTTGCAGGCAATTGCGACTGCACGCCGTCTTGGCGCGCAGGTGTCGGCAACCGATGTGCGCTCGGCGACGAGGGAGCAGATTGAATCGCTTGGTGCGAAAGCAATTTTCGTTGAAAATGTCGCAGGCATCGAAGGTGAGGGCGCTGGCGGCTACGCAACCGAAATGTCCGATGAATATAAGGCGGCGCAGGCGGAACTGGTTTCTGCGCACATTGCCAAGCAGGATATCGTCATCACGACGGCGCTGATTCCGGGCCGCCCAGCCCCGCGCCTGATTTCAGACGCACAGATTGCGAGCATGAAGGCAGGCTCGGTAATTTTCGACCTTGCGGTTGCACAGGGCGGCAATGTCGAGGGTTCGAAACCGGATGAAGTTGTAGTCAAACATGGCGTAAAGATCATCGGCTACGCGAACACTCCGGCGCATCTGGCGGCGGACACATCGGCATTGTTCTCGCGCAACCTGTTCAACTTCCTTTCTGCCTTTTGGGACAAGGAAGCAGGCAAACCGGTACTG
>JBGSVG010000027.1:0-1670 GCA_041753095.1 Sphingorhabdus sp.
GCCTGTTCGCAATATGACGAATCCACCATGTTTGCCCGCTATCGCCAGCTATATGGTTCTGCGATGAAACGCGCAGATTTTGCGCGACAAGGGTGAATGTTTGCGATAGCGCAACGGGGAGGGGAGCGCGCTATTAAGCGCCATTTTAGTCTATAGGGGTCGAAACTGTGTTTAAGGGTCTGAAACCCATTATCTATGGCGGCAAAGAAGTTTGGCCGCTGGTCGAAGGCGGTAAGGGCGTTGCCGCAACCAATCATGCAAGCTCTGGTGCGTGGGCTGCCGCTGGCGGCATCGGTACGGTGTCGGCGGTGAACGCCGACAGCTACGACGAAAATGGTGACATGATCCCGCAGGTGTTTCACGGCAAAACCCGCGCCGAACGCCATGAAGAGCTGGTTGAATATGGCATCAAAGGTGGCATCGCGCAGGTCAAGCTGGCGCATGAAATATCAGGCGGCAAGGGTGCGATAAATATCAACGTGCTTTGGGAAATGGGCGGTGCGCAGCGCATATTGCACGGCATTTTGGAAGAGACCAAAGGCATGGTTACGGGTGTCACCTGTGGCGCAGGCATGCCTTACAAGCTGTCCGAAATTGCTGCGCAATATGGTGTCTATTATTTGCCGATCGTCAGTTCAGCGCGAGCGTTTCGCGCACTGTGGAAGCGTGCCTATCACAAGGTACCCGAATGGCTCGGTGCGGTGGTTTATGAAGATCCGTGGCTCGCGGGTGGACATAATGGTCTGTCTAACGCCGAGGACCCGCGCAGCCCCGAGGACCCTTATCCCCGTGTGAAAGCGTTGCGCGATGTGATGCGTGCCGAAGGTATCCCCGACGAGTTGCCCATCGTGATGGCAGGCGGCGTCTGGTTTTTGCGTGACTGGGACAATTGGATCGGTAACCCGGAACTGGGGCAAATTGCGTTTCAACTCGGTACGCGGCCTTTGCTGACTCAGGAAAGCCCAATCCCGCAGGGCTGGAAAGACGCGCTCACCAAGATTCCCGAGGACGGCGTTTTGCTGCACCAGTTCTCGCCAACCGGATTTTATTCGAGCGCGGTGATTAACCCGTTCCTGCTTGAACTGCAGGCGCGGTCCGAGAGGCAGATCGGCTATGTGCAGGCTGCCGATCCAGAGCATACCGCGCAGCTCGACGTTGGTGTGAAGGGCAAGAATTTCTGGGTCACACCCGCTGACCTGATGAAGGCCCGCGAATGGCATGCGCGCGGATTTACGGTTGCTCTCAAGACGCCCGACAATACGTTGGTCTTTGTGACGCCGCCGTCGGGCGAGGTGATCCGCAAGGACCAAAAGGATTGCATGGGCTGCCTTTCGCATTGCGGTTTCTCGTCATGGAAAGACCATGACAATAACAGCACCGGCCGCCTCGCCGACCCGCGCAGTTTCTGTATCCAGAAGGCTTTGCAGAACATAGCGCATGGTGCGCCAATCGACGAAAATCTGATGTTTGCCGGACACAGCGCTTATCTGTTCGGGAAGGATCCATTTTATTCCAACGGCTTCGTGCCCACGGTTAAGCAACTGGTGGATCGTATCCTGACCGGCGACTAATCGCATTTTACATTTACCGATTATTGACCTTATCGTTTTAGAACTTTCGATGGGGGATGTTGATGGGTTACCTGACGTCGCAATATCGGAAAGTCGAAC
>JBGSVG010000028.1:0-2145 GCA_041753095.1 Sphingorhabdus sp.
CAGCATCAGCGCAAAACTTGAATCGCCTGATATGTTGATACCATCCATCGGGTCCATCTGGACTGCGACTTTGATTGCCATATTGTTGTCCTTATCCGTGCCAGACATTTGGCAGATGGTGCGGCCAGCGCCAAGGTGCAACCAATATCACGTCGATCTGCATATTTTCGCTGCCCTTGCCATATTTGGGCAGCAATATTTCGGCGGCAGCCGCGACGCGGCGCAATCGATAGGCGTCGATAGCGGTCGCAAGATCAACGGCCCTGGTGCGCGCTTTCACCTCGACGAATGCAACTGTCTTGCCGCGCCGGGCAATCAGGTCGACCTCGCCGCGCGGAGTTTTGACACGCTCAGCAACTATCCGCCAGCCTTGAAGCCGCAGAAACCACGCAGCGATCGCCTCGCCGCGCCGCCCCCGTTTTTCGGCTTCCAAACGGCTCATTTGGCTTTGAGTTCGGTCGCGCGGGCATAGACATCGCTCCGCTCCAGCCCGAAGCGCTTGGCGATGGCACCCGCAGCCTTGGCCGCGGACATCGTCGCCAGCGCCTCCCGCAAGACGGCGTCAACATCGCCCACCTCGGCCGCGGTGTCGTCGGAGGGTGGCCCGACGATCAGCACGATTTCGCCCTTTGGTTCATGCTCCGCGTATCGCGCCGAAAGCTCGGCTGCGGTCCCCGTTACTACTTCCTCGAATTTCTTGGTCAATTCGCGAGCGACCGCGACTTCGCGCATGCCATAGGCTTCGGCAATAGCTTTCAGAGTTGCCGCCAAACGCGGACCGCTCTCGTAAAACACCAACGTTGCCCTGACGCCCGCCACCTCGGCGAGCGCGTCCGCTCGCGCCTTGGCCTTGCTCGGCAAGAACCCTGCAAACAGGAAACGATCCGTGGGCAATCCGCAGATCGACAATGCCGCAATGGCGGCGCTCGGTCCGGGCGCCGCGAACACCTCGACCCCCGCCTCGCGCGCCGAACGGACAAGCTTATACCCGGGATCGGATATTAGCGGCGTTCCCGCATCCGACACCAACGCTACCACACCGTCGCGTGCAGCAGCGACCAACCCCAAACGATCCGCCTCACTACTATGGTCGTTATAGCGACGCATTTTCTTCTTCAGACCCAGATGATGCAACAATTTACCTGTCACCCGGCTGTCCTCAACCGCCACTATGTCCGCCGCTTCAAGGATTCGGATGGCGCGTTGTGACATATCTGCAAGGTTGCCGATCGGGGTCGCAACGACATATAAGCCCGACTCGAACGTCATTATAAAAATAAGCTTTTCGCTGAGGAATCCATCATGAGCGCAACCATTGCAGCAACCCGCGCGCAGCCGCAAGTCTTAGCAGGCGGGGTCAAAAAGCTGATTGCAGTCGTGCTTGTTGTGCTTCTTGCTGCCTGTCAGGCAATTCCGCGGGGGGGGGACGGCCCGCCACCCGTCGTCACGCCCGACCCGCTCGACAGCATGCACCGCGTTGCATTGTTGCTCCCAGTTACTGGCCCAGATGGCGATGTCGGGCAGTCGATTGCTAACGCAACCGCACTTGCACTTTCCGACACCAAGGTGACCAACATCCGCCTGATCACATATGACACCGGCTTGGGCGTGACTGCAGCGACCCGGCGGGCGATTGCAGATGGCAACAAGCTCATCCTTGGCCCGCTGCGTGGCGATAATGTTTTGGAAGCCGCCGCAGTTGCGCGTCCTGCGGGTGTCCCAATCATCAGTTTCTCTAACGATGTCGGAGTTGCCGGTCAGAATGTTTTTCTTCTCGGCCATTTGCCGAACCAGTCAATCGACCGCGTGGTGCGTTACGCCAAGGCGCAAGGACTAAACCGCTTCGGCGGTATTGTGTCTGCCAATGTGTATGGCCAGCGCGCCCAATCCAGCCTTACCAGCGCGGTGCGCAGCGCTGGCGGTACGTTGGTGGGTGTTCAGGAGTCTGACGGTTCAGCCGCTTCGGCGGACGCAGCCGCACGCCGCCTTGGTCAATTGGGACAGATCGATGCTGTCCTGATTGCCGATAGCGGTCGCGCTGCTGTCGTTACTGTGCCATCGCTTCGCCGGCATGGCCTGAAAAACGCCAAGATTTTAGGGACCGATTTGTGGAACATCGATGGTTCGCTCGCCAGCAAGCCGCCG
>JBGSVG010000029.1:0-3059 GCA_041753095.1 Sphingorhabdus sp.
TTCGAAATGGGCCCCGTGCCCGGCATGACCGCGAAGGAAATCAAGCGCTACATCCGCTACATCGCCGACTGGCGTCTGGGCCAATTGGGCCTGCCCGCGATCTACATGGTCGAAGACCACCCGCTGCCGTGGCTCGCGCCATTGCTGAACGGTGTCGAGCACGCCAACTTCTTCGAAACCCGCGCGACCGAGTATAGCAAAGCCAGCACCCGCGGCGATTGGGGCCAGGTGTGGAACAGCTTCGACAACCGCAAGAAGAAGATCATCGGCATAGAACCAGCCGCCGAGAATGACGGCGTGGATATGTTCGAACAGGCAGGGGTTGCGGCGGAGTAAGCTGTACGACATGTCTGATAACCCAGAACATCAAGCCTATTTCGCCATTCGATGTGGCGAAGAGGGAGAAACCCCAAGCTTCTCTTTCGGCATTGATTTTGAAGGCATAAAGAGTTGGGCTGCTGGTGTTGAAACAAAATCTGACGAATCGCCCCCTTTGGAACAGGTGGAGAATACGACAGAGAGCGCAACGCAGCCATTAGCGGAACTGTTGTCCAGGGTAGCCGATGTCGGATTAGGATTGTCAGAACTGATCTTAGCTTTGCGCTCGGTTGCAGGACTATTCACTAATCTGGTCAGTCGATTTGAGGTCGTTGAGCCGATTCAAAAAAGCAGTGTTGAGATCGAAAAAACTGCAGAGTATGAGATATATGGTATCTCCGCAGACCGGATGATAAAGGTAAGGGAGCAGCACCGACGCTTGCTTCGAATGGAGAGTGGTTTCGACACGATACCTACCTCCGTCTTACTTACTATTGTTGCCACGTTCGATTCTGTAATCTCCGAAATCGTTAGAACAATGCTCAGTCGGCATCCTGAACGCTTTGTCTCAGGCGAAAAATCATTACCTGTCTCAGACGTTCTTAAAATGACTTCCTTTGAGGATTTTAAGGCAAAATTGGTTGATGATGAGGTATATCAGTTTTCGCGTGGTAGTCATGATGAGCAGGTAAAAAACATAGAGAATTGGTTTAACGTAAAAATTTCAGAAGAATGGGATAAGTGGCCCGATTTTATCGAAATATTCGAGAGACGTAATCTTATAGCACACGGTGAAACGTCGTATACAGCTAGATACGCCAAAATTTGTTCGTTGCATGGACTAAAAAATGCCAATGACCGTGTTGGAGACGCAATTACTTTAGAACACAGCTATCTTGCCCAATCTTTAGATACGCTAATAGAATTTGGTATACTTTTAATATTCACAATCTGGAGAAAACACTTTCCAGATCAAGAACAAGAAGCATTCGACGAGGTAAATGAAGTGATTTATCGCTTCATAAGTCAAGAGCGATATAGAGTGCCAACGAGAGTTTTGTCTTTTGTTTTGGGTTTAAAGGGGACGAAAGCCAGCCAGTCAACAAAGCTAATGATGACGGTAAATTTGGCAAGTTCGCATAAGCACCGGGACAAAGAAAGCAAGGAATGCACTTCTGTATTAGATTCTGTAGACTGGTCCGCCGCATCTAACCGATACAAAATTTGCGTTGCAGCGTTGAGAGATGACATTGACGAAGTTTGTAAGCTTGCGGACTCGGTAGTCGCTACAAAAGAAATTTCGAAAGCTGATTTCCGCGAGTGGCCCTGTTTTGATTTCATACGAGACAACGAAGTTTTTCAAAGTAAGTTTCACGAATTATTTGGCGAATTTTTATTTGAGCCTGCATTGGAAACGACGAGATTTGACAGGAATGTTTCGCAGACCGCCAATGAGGCGAACAGCGACTAATCTAATGTAGCGATAAAATTTCTCCGAATTTTTTAAGTAACCTCCGAGGATCCAATACTAGTCGGAATCAAAAGGGGACCCCTCAACCTCCCCTTAACCTCCCCTTAACCACCCCCATGCCATTTCAGAGCAATGGCCCGCGACTCGTTCCTCAAAACCGCTGCTCCTTTGGTCGTCCTGACCTTCCTTGCCGTCTATAATTTCCCGGCCGTGACCGAGGAAGAAATCGCGGCGCGCGATGCGGTCGAGCAATCCGTCCACTACAGCGGCTGCAACGAAGTCCGCGCCGCCGGCAAAGCCCCGCTCACTCGCGGCAGCCCCGGCTATGGCGAACATATGGACGGCGATGGCGACGGCGTTGCGTGTGAGCCGCATTATTGACGGTGAACTCCCCTCTCCCATCGGGAGAGGATATGTAGCCTTACGAGCGATAGCGAGTTAGGCGGAGTTGGTGAGGGGTTCTGCGCTGTCGATAGGGCACATCCCCTCACCCAGCTACGACTAGCCGCCAAGGCGGCAAGTCTGCGCAACCCTCTCCCGACGGGAGAGGGATACAAGGGTTAAGGCAAATGAACATCACTACCCTCCTCACCCTGCCCAACGCCCTCGCCGCGTTCGCATTAGTGAACCTGTGGACCTTCATGCTGTTCGGCCTCGACAAGATCCGCGCCGAAGAAGGCTCATGGCGCGTGTCGGAGGGGACGTTGCTTCTCTGGGCATTCCTCGGCGGCACCATCGGCGCTTACACCGGCCGTGCGCTGTTCAGGCACAAGACGCGCAAGCAACCCTTTTCCAGCCACCTGCACCAGACCGCGATATTTCAGGTCTTCGCCGCCGCATTGGCCGGCGGCTGGATGCTTGCAGGATAACATCAAATTATATAGCTTCTCCATAACATCGCAGGGGGGGTCGTATGCGGAAAATCATAACATTGGGATTGCTTGCCTGTTTACCGTCAGCAGCGGTGGCGGACGAGAATTGCTGGAGCGGGCCTTTTGGTCCCTATGGCGCACCAGTGCAGAGCTGGGCGTTGGTGATGAACCAACCCACCACCGCCAAGCAGGAATATCTGACCACCGCGACGCTGGCGCGCAAGGGGCTCATCATCGCGCAACAGGAATATGCCATCACGCCGGTGAAGCGCTATCTGGCGAGCGACATCAACCTGCTCGACGACAAGGGCAAATCGCTGTCAAAGGCGGTGCCACTCGCCGCCGGATCGCAAATCACCATCTGGCGCGGGCTGGGCGGGGTTGACCGGCATTGCTCA
>JBGSVG010000030.1:0-17482 GCA_041753095.1 Sphingorhabdus sp.
AGCGCCTGCCCAACCCGCTGAGTGCAGGTTCCAAAATGCGCGGTTCTTGTCGGCAAAAAAGGGTTTATCGGTCAGCTCTAATACAGCCATGACGACCGTCTAGCCGCATTTTGGGTTCGCATGAAGCCCTTGTTTCATGCACCAACAATGATAGCATGCCGGGCGAGAGGATTTAGCTATGGACCATCAGGACGATCGCGCGACATTTCGCGACATGTCGCAAAGCACGCAGGAAGATTGGCAGATCATCATGAAGCACAATATCCCATTCGTCCAGAATGGCGGAAAACGGATATTGGACCATTTAAGGCTGCTGGACGGCGACTTCGGCGGATTTGCCGTGGACCGGCTCACCCATTCCCTGCAAACCGCGACCCGCGCGCATCGCGACGGGCGTGACGAGGATTATGTCGTGATGGCGCTGCTGCACGACATTGGCGACACGCTCGGTGCGGCTAACCACCCGGATATTGCAGCGGCAATATTAAAACCGTTCGTGTCGGAGAAACTGCACTGGATCGTACAGCATCACGGAATTTTCCAAGGGCATAACTTCTTCCACCATCTTGGCCTTGACCGAGACATGCGCGAGAAATTTCGCGGGCATGAATGGTTCGCCGACACCGAGGAATTCATTAACAAATATGACTGCCCGGCGTTCGACCCCGAATATGACAGCTTGCCACTGGAGTTTTTCGAGCCGATGGTGATGCGGCTGTTTCAATATCCGCTGAACAGCATTTACAAAAAGGCAATCGCCGAACCAGCAGAGTGACGGCAGCTTTGCTCCAAAACCGCAAGGAGCATGAATATGGCAAAGAGCCAGAAGAAGACGAACAAAGAGACGCGCAAGCCAAAGGCTGAGAAACCCAAAAAGCAAAACGCATCCAATCCTTCAACCAAAGGCAGCGTTGCCGGATTGATGGCCTCTAAATCCTAGCGCCCTAGCAGAACCCGCGCCTGTCCGGCAATTTGTGCGAGCATTGCGGGGGTAGGCATACCGGCCATCCTTGCGCGGTCGACCATCGCCTTAAAGGCACGGACGCGGGCAGCGTTGCTCTCGATCCACTCTTGCGCATCTCCGAGCGGCTTCTTGGCGGCACGGCGGCGCAGGAAGTCGAGGCGCATTGCTTGGAAGTCGCGCGCAAGTCCGGCCACAAGCAAGCGCTCCCACGGGTCATGCGGGTCCATTTGCATCGCAGTGCCCTGTGCCCAGCCGATGCCGAGCGCATCACCGATTGCGGTAAATGCCTGCGTCAGCGCGATTACATCGCCCTTTTGTGTTGAGGAGAGCGCGGCAAGTCCAATAGCTCCATCAAGCTGCGCCATTTGCACCAAACGTTCGGCAATTTTGCGCGGCGCGCCATTGTCCACCAGCCTTACGCCAAAGCTTTCGGTATGGTGCCGGATATCATCGGGAAGTAAGGACCCCAATGATGCCGAAAGTTTTTGTACGACCGGCGCATACATTGCAGTCGCGGCGCTAACATCGCGGCCTTCATGTGCGTTGCGGATGATGTCCGCCATCTGCGCGCGCGTCTCGACTGCGGTCTGGTTGAACAGCATCAACCGCGTCGATTCTGGCATGTCAGCGGTATCAATGGCGTGCCAAAGCGACGTCAGGTCATAAATCCGCTCGGCAATCGCAAATGCCGCCGCGACGTCACCGAGGCTGCAGCCTTCCTCTTCGGCAAGTTCAAATGGGTGAAGCAAACCCAGCCGGTTGATCATGCGATTGGCAAGCTTCGTTGCGATGATCTCCTTGCGCAACCGGTGCGCAAGAATGGCTGATTTATGTTTGGCGACCATCGCATCGGGGAATGCAGCAAGCAATTCTCCGTCCATCGACTTGTCGATGGCAAGCGGTGCCTCTTCAACGCCATCCTGCGCGGCCAATTTTGCCGTCGAGAGCAGCACGGCCAATTCGGGCCGGGTCAGTCCCTTGCCCTCGCTAGCGCGGCGGAACAGTTCCTCATTAGGCGCGAGACCTTCAACCACGCGATCAAGCAAGCCGCTGGCCTCGAATGTCTCAATCAGCCGGACATAAGCAGGCAAATCACCGGCACCTCCGGTTTCGGCAATCGACAGCGCCAGTGTCTGCAACCGGTTATCTTCAAGCACCAAATGCGCCACCGCATCGGTCATGCTGGCCAGTAGCGTATTGCGCACCGGCTCCTTCAAACGACCTGCGCGCATTTCGGCGTTAAGAGCAATCTTGATATTGACCTCATTATCCGAGCAATCGACGCCGGCGCTATTGTCGATAAAGTCGGTGTTGATCCGCCCGCCGCGCAGCGCAAAGCCAATCCGGCCTGCTTGCGTCACACCGAGATTTGCGCCTTCACCAATCACTTGAGCGCGGACGTCGGCGCCATTGACACGGATAGCGTCATTGCCGGGATCGCCGACATCCAGATGGCTTTCGCTCTTGTCTTTGATGTAGGTGCCGATGCCACCGAACCACATCAGTTGAACGGGGGCTTTCAGGATCGCGGTCATCAGTGCTGCAGGTTCAATTTCCTTCGCATCTATACCAAGCAACGCCCTGATTTCTGGTGTCGTTTTGATGCTTTTCTCGCTCCGCGCGAACACGCCGCCGCCTTTGGAAATCAGCTTTGGATCATAATCGAGCCAGCTCGAACGCGGCAGGTTGAACAACCGCTGCCGTTCCTTCCAGCTTTTTGCAGGGTCGGGATCGGGGTCGAAAAAGATATGACGGTGATCGAACGCTGCGACGACTTTCAATGTTTTGGAAAGCAGCATCCCGTTGCCGAATACATCGCCCGACATGTCTCCAACGCCCGCGACCGTAACGGGTTCCTTCTGCACATCGATGCCCATTTCGGCAAAGTGGCGCTGGACCGATAGCCAGCCGCCCTTGGCCGTAATGCCCATCGCCTTATGGTCGTAGCCAACTGAGCCACCGCTGGCAAAAGCGTCGCCGAGCCAGAAATTGCGTTCGAGCGCGATCGCGTTGGCGGTATCGGAGAAGGTCGCAGTGCCCTTGTCTGCTGCGACCACGAAATAAGGGTCCTGGCCGTCGTGGATGACGACGTCCGCCGGATGCACTACCTTGTCATTGACGATATTGTCGGTAATCGAAAGCAAGGTGCGGATGAAAATCTTGTACGCCTCGGTACCTTCAGCAAACCATGCGTCGCGGTCGACGCGCATATCGGGCAGGCGTTTGGGGTAGAAGCCGCCCTTAGCACCGGTCGGAACAATCACAGCATTTTTAACGCGCTGCGCTTTCATCAAGCCAAGCACTTCGGTGCGGAAGTCGTCGCGCCGGTCGGACCAGCGGAGGCCGCCGCGTGCGACTGGGCCTGCACGCAAATGTATGCCCTCGACGCGCGGCGAATAGACGAACACCTCGCGCCAAGGCAGCGGCGCCGGCAAACCCGGGACCTTGGCACTATCCATTTTGAAGGCAAGTGCTTCTGCGGCAGCGGGGGCAAACGCATTGGTCCGCAAAGTTGCCTTCACAACGGCCATATAGCGACGCAATATGCGGTCTTCTTCAATTGCAGAAACTGCCGAAAGACCATCTTGTATGGCTTTGACATATTTTGCTGACGCTTTTTCGCGGTCCCCGCTGGCAGCAGGATTGTGAAGCGCATCAAACAACGAAACAATCGACCGCGTAATTGCGGCGTTATTCGCAAGCGCCGCAACCACCGTTGCCATGCTGAAATTCGCGCCGGTTTGCCGCAAATACCGATACCATGCCCGCAACCAGATCACCGATTGCGGATCGAGCGCGGCAATCGTAACCAACTGGTTGAACACATCATTCTCGGCATCGCCATCGAGCACTTGGCTCAACGCGCTTTCCAGTACCGGTGCGCGTGCCATTACCGTTGCCACATCTCCGCCACGCAAGCGCAACCGGAAATCGTGAATATAGCTGCCATCACCGAGCGCTGTCGGCGATTCCTCAAGCACGTCGAAACCGAAATTTTCAAGCGCCGGCACGATATCGCTCAGCGGCGTCGCGCCGCCCTGGCTGTGAACCTTCAACCGCAGATGGTCACCGTCGGCCGACAGGCGCGTTATCTTGCTGTGGTCGCGCTCCATCTGCAGCAGGCCGATCATGTCACGCGCCGCTTCTTCGGTGGAATAGCTGCTGCGATAATTGGCGGGAAATAGCGGACCGTAACGCACCATCATTGCCGCTGCGCGCTTTTCATCGGTCAACCGAGCCAATGCAGCCTCCACGGCTGGCTCCCACCCACGCACCATGAGTTCAAGCTTGTCGTCTAGCGCCGCTTCATCGACTTTCTGATCGCGATCGGGCAAATCGAGCGTGTAACGGAGCAAGGCGATACCGCCATCTTCCAGACTGATCGACCAGCCGAGCAACGCCCCGCCGGTTGATGCCGTCAGCATATTTTCAACCTGCTTGCGCATACCGGTTGAAACGTCGTCGCGCGGCAGCCACACGAAAATATAGAGATGGCGTCCCAATGGCGACCTAATCGCGAGCAATTTGGGCCGCGGCCGGTCGGTGAGCGACATCGCGGTCAGCGTCACTCGCTCCAGTTCAGCCAGTTTCAACGACACCAGCAAATCATGCGGTAACGAGGTCAGCACATGCGTCATTGCCTTGCCCGCGTGACCAGCCGAATCAAAACCGAAACGGTCCATCAGCGTTGCAAGATGCGTGCGCAGAACCGGGATGTGATCTGGGCCGGTTGCCAAGGCTGCGCTGGTCCAAAGGCCCGCGGTGATTGAAAGTCCGATTATGTTGCTGCCATCGCGCACGGGAACGACGACCAAGTCGAGCTGGACATGACGATGGACGCTGGAAACGCGATTGGATTTCAGCACCAGCGGCGCAACCCCGCCCTCTTCAAACCATTTAATGGCAAGGGCAATGCTTTGTTCAGACAATATCGGCGCATCGCCGACACGCGAAATGCCCAGTCGCTGCGAGCGCGTTCCATTGCGCACCAGCTTCTCATGCCCCAACACCGTCATATTGTTGTCGAGGAACCAGTGAACCAGCTCTGCGCCTTCGCCACCGGGCAGGCTGTCAGCATCCTGCTTCATCGCGGCAAGCATTTTGCGCCAGTCGTCAACTGCGCCGCGCACATCCCGCAGGACTGCGTGCAGATCATCCTCCAATGCGCGGCGTTCTTTTGCATCGACCCGGTCGGTTTCAAGGTAAATGAAGGATTCGCGTGCAACGTCGGCCTCGCGCTTCCGGCTGACCGATTGCAGCGCGCCTGATGCGTTGCGAACGGTGCTCAACACAGGATGGATTAGCCGCTTCACATTGATTCCATGCGCCGCCACCGCAGCCGAAATCGAATCGACCAGAAAAGGCATGTCGTCATTGTTCATGGCAATACGCATCGCCAACCGTCCGGTCGGATCGGTAAAGCTGTCCAAAGCCACTGCTGCGACACCCGGCTTACGTTGATTTGCAAGTTCCAGCGTGAAGCGCGCAGCTTCCTCGCTCGCCTTGGCATCAAAGCCCTCATTCTCTCCGGGCAGCGCGCTTTGCGAGAAAGCGGAAGCCATTGCCTTCATCAGGCTGCCTTCGATTTTTGCGGATGATTTTGACGTTTTGGCGGCGGCCATGCTTGTGCTCCTGAACCCACGACGATGCTAAATCGCCCGCATTATATACGGTACGAACCATTGTAATTTTATTTCAACGCTTATGCCGCCGTTCGCTTCGCGGCACAAGTATCGTCGGTAACCTGTTGCGAGGATTATGCCGCCTGTGTAGCGTGGCCCAAACGCCTAGAGAGCTAAAGGGAAGATTATGGACAAGCGGCTGACGGTCTACATATTGATCGGGATGATATTGGGCGTGCTGGTTGGTTATGGCGTCCATGTCGGGATTGCCGCCGATAATGTCTGGTTCGAATATCTGACCAAGACCTTCAAACTGCTGTCGGATATTTTCCTCAATCTCATCAAGCTGCTCGTCGCACCGCTGATCCTGTCGACGATTGTCGTTGGTATCGCGCATATGGGCGACAGTTCAGCGCTTGGGCGCATTGGCTTCCGCGCAATCACCTGGTTCATCATCGCCAGCTTTATTTCGATTGGCCTTGGCCTGTTGATGGTCAACCTGTTCCAGCCTGGCGTTGGCGCTCCGGTCGACAGCATCGCCAATGCCGCATCTACTATAGGCGAAGTCAAAAAGCTCGATTTCTGGGAATTCATCCTCTCGATCTTCCCCAAAAACGCGCTTGAGGCGATGGCGACCAACAACATATTGCAGATTTTGATCTTCGCCTTGTTTGCCGGTGTCGCTTTATCGGCACTCGGCGAAAAGGGTGCGCCTTTGGTGCGCGGTGCCGATGCGCTGGCCGAAATGATGTTGCAGATTACGCATTATGTAATGCGTTATGCGCCTATCGCGGTGTTCGGCGCGTTGGCGGCGGTTGTGTCGAAAAGCGGGCTTGCGATCCTTGGTACATACCTTGAGTTGGTCCTCGAATTCTACGCGTCGCTGGCGATATTGTGGACGATCTTGCTCTCGATTGGCGCGATATTCCTGGGCCGGCGGATATTTACGCTGATCCGTTATATCCGCGAGCCGATGCTGATTGCGTTCTCGACCGCGTCATCCGAAGCCGCATTGCCCAAGCTATTCGAACAACTTGACCGCTTTGGCGTACCGCGCCGCATCTCAGGCTTCATGCTGCCTTTGGGTTACAGCTTCAACCTCGACGGTTCGATGATGTATATGAGCTTCGCGACGATCTTCATCGCGCAGGCTTATGGCATCGACCTGCCGATTGCGACGCAGATCCTGATCCTGCTGACGCTGATGATCTCGTCAAAGGGCGTGGCCGCGGTGCCGCGCGCGTCGCTGGTGGTCATTACGGGGACGCTCGCGATGTTCGATTTGCCAGTGGAGGGCGTTGCGCTCATCCTTGCCATCGACCAGTTCCTCGACATGGGACGCACCGCGACCAATGTGGTCGGCAACGCAGTGGCGACTTCAGTCATCACCAAATGGGAAGGCATGCTGGAGGTCGAAGAGCCCGAGTTCATCGAGCCGCCACATGCGCCAGCGCATACCGCAGCGGGCGGCAAGGCCGGGCTTGAACTGGCGGAAGACATGGTGACCGACGAGCGGTCGAAGAAACTCTAGCCAGGCAGTTTTTGACCCAGCAAGGTTCCCTTGGCACCCTTGCTATCAAGCACGAAGCGCATGTTGTGATGCTCCTTGCGCCAGCGACGCGCCACCACGCGTTCACCTAATCGCGCCGCATCATCGAGCAGCACACGGCCGCCGGGACGTAGGTTCGGGAACAGGCTAGCCGCGCTGCCGCGTACATGCGGATGTATAGCCCAAGGCGGGCCGTCAACGATGAGCAAGTCAATCTGGGTAGGCACGTCGCTTAACTGATACCAATGCCCGGGCCAGCCGGAAGGCGGGGGCCCGAGCGGCGCATGGCGGATATCGGCGGGAATGCCGTTCTCCACTATCCATTCCTGCGTAATTGCTGCGAACTGCTCGTGCTGGTCGTAACTGATGCAATGGCCGCCGCCATTGAGTTGCAGCGCGCGGCCAATGACGAAGCTCGAAGCACCGCAGCCGAGTTCGACAACATGCGCGGGACGCAATTCTTCAATCGCGCGGACGATGTGCCACAGGAAATTGGTATCGGCTTTCCAGCTACCCAAATTGGGCAAGGCGTCGAGCGGCAAACCAAGATGTTGGAGCAACGCCACCTTGTCGGCCTTGCGCCCGCCGTGCAGGCTGCGCAGCAGCCACGGCCATTGCACCGCACCATATGCAGTCACCATCGCCCGGTCCCCCAAAGAGAGATCAAGGCCAATATCATCAAGCGGCAACAGGGCCGTCGTTTCGCGCGTCGTCATTACATTCCCCAATCACCCTCCGCGCTCAACAGTCAATCAACGATTTATCAGACTGCCCGATTTTCGGCACTCTTGGAGCGCTGCGATTGGCAAACGATTGCCTTGGCCAATTGTTTCCAATGCTTTGACAATGCCCAAAAACACAGGATAACAAATCTCAGGAAGAGGAGAAACTGAATGGCCAATGGCGCATCGACCGATAGCGTTACCCCGAGCATTACCAATCCCAAGGTTCTTCTTTGGATATTGATGCTGGTCTATGTCCTCAACTTTCTCGACAGGCAGATTGTCAACATTTTGGCCGAGCCGATCAGCCGCGATCTGGGGCTTTCGGATACGCAAATTGGCCTGCTCACCGGCCTCGCCTTTGCGTTGTTCTACACGTTGCTTGGCATCCCGATTGCGCGATACGCTGACAACAGCACCACCAACCGAGTCGGCCTGATTTCGATTTCGCTGGCAATCTGGTCGGCGATGACCGCGATCTGCGGCGTCGCGCAGAATTTCTTGCAACTGGCGCTTGCCCGCGTCGGCGTTGGCGTGGGTGAGGCTGGTTGCACACCTGCCGCGCATTCGCTGATCACCGATAGCGTGCCGCCGGAAAAGCGTTCGTCGGCCATTGCCTTTTACGGCCTCGGCATTCCCATCGGCAGCCTGATGGGGTTGGTCATCGGCGGCGCGTTGAACGATGCTTATGGCTGGCGGACCGCGTTCATGGTGGTCGCGATCCCGGGGCTGATCATGGCCGGATTGCTACCCTTCATCCTGCGCGAACCACGCAAGGCCGAAAATGCCGCGCGGTTGCTGTCGGGCGAAAAGGCACGCGCCGTCCTCTCGACCAAAGAAGCGCTGAAAGAAGTGTTCAGCTCACGCGCGTTCGTGATGCTCGCCATTGCCGCGTCCTTCACCGCGTTCCTCTCATACGGCAAAGGCGTCTGGGCGGTCATCCTGTTCATCCGCTCGCACGGGCTTAGCCCCGGCGAAACCGGGACGTTGTTGGGCATCGTCCTTGGCGTCGCCGGGATGATCGGCACATGGATGGGCGGCATGATGGCCGACCGATCTGGCAAAACCAACAAGCGGCATTTGCTCACCACGCCAGCCATCGGCATGGTGATCGCGACGCCGATCCTGTTTCTCGGCTATTTCGCCACCGACTGGCGTGTTGCCATAGTATTGCTGTTCGTCCCGACCGCGCTGAACGCGGCATATTACGGCCCGACCTATGCATGCGTCCAAGGGTTGGTTAAACCAGAGGCACGCGCCATGGCGGCCGCGGTCATGCTATTCGCGCAAAACCTCATCGGCCTCGGCCTTGGACCATTGCTGTTCGGCATGATGTCCGACGCGTTCAAGCCGATGGCAGGCGATGAAAGCGTCCGCTGGGTGCTGTACGGCGCGGCATGGCTCGGACTGATCCCGGCGTTCTTCTTCTGGCGCGCGAGCTTGCGGCTTAAGGATGAGCTTAAGAGCGGTTAGGGCTGAATGGTAATTTTTGCACCGTCTGGTACGATTTTCCAAATCTGCTCAATCTCTGAGTCGGTCACGGCAATACATCCGTCAGTCCAGTCGTGCGAGAGCCGCGTAATTGGAGACATATTGGGTTGGCCGTGAATAAAAACATCGCCTCCAGGCGACTTGTTTTGTGACTTGGCATAGGCACGGTCAGCTGCATCAGGGTACGAGATACGAAGGCTCAAGTGGTAACTGCTTTTTGGATTGCGCCCATTGATCGTGTAAGTTCCTTCCGGCGTTTTTTCATCACCTTCAAATTGCTTATGGCCAACGGGCGCATCGCCAAATTTAATTTCAGTATAACGCGCAATTTCCTGCTCGCTTTGGAATAGCACCATCAATCGGTCGCTTTTGTCTACGACGATGTGGTCGGCCTTCACACCATCGGCGACAACGGGCAATTCACTCTCGGCATCGCCACGTCCGCACGCAGCAAGAACCAGTGTTGCAAAGAGGATGATTCTAGTCGGCAAACGGATCGCGCACCAATATCGTGTCTTCGCGCTGTGGTGAGGTCGAAACCAATGCCACCGGTGTTTCGATCAGTTCGGACACGCGGCTGATATATTTGATCGCTTGAGCGGGCAAATCGGCCCAGCTGCGCGCACCTGCGGTCGTTTCCTGCCAGCCGGGCATTTCTTCGTAGATTGGCTCGACGGCGGCTTGGTCGGCGGCGTGCGCGGGGAGGTAATCGTAAACCTTCCCGTTCAACCGATAGCCGGTGCAGATTTTAATCGTCTCGAAACCGTCGAGGACATCAAGTTTGGTCAGCGCAATGCCAGTAACGCCCGACACCGCACAGCTTTGGCGGACGATGACTGCATCGAACCAGCCACAACGGCGTTTGCGGCCAGTGACGGTGCCGAATTCGTGGCCGCGTTCGCCCAATTTCTGGCCGGTTGCGTCTTCGAGTTCGGTGGGGAACGGGCCGGAGCCGACGCGGGTAGTATAGGCCTTCACAATGCCGAGGACAAAGCCTGTCGCATTGGGACCTAGTCCCGAACCGCTCGCGGCGGTGCCCGATACGGTGTTGGACGAGGTCACAAACGGATAAGTGCCGTGATCGACGTCGAGCAATACGCCCTGCGCGCCTTCGAACAATATCCGCGCGCCTGCTTTGCGGACTTTCTTGAGTCGCTTCCAAACGGGCTGGGCAAATTCGAGGATGAACGGCGCGATTTCCTTGAGTTCGGCAATCAACGCCGCGCGGTCGACCGGCGGCTCGCCGAAACCGGCGCGCAGCGCGTCATGATGCGCGCACAGCCGGTCCATTTGCGGCTCGATGGCATCGAGATGCGCAAGATCACACACACGGATCGCACGGCGGCCAACCTTGTCTTCATAGGCCGGACCGATGCCACGACCAGTCGTTCCGATCTTGCCCGAACCGGCAGCGGTTTCGCGCAGGCCATCGAGGTCGCGGTGGATTGGCAGGATGAGTGCGCAATTATCGGCGAGCGCGAAATTCTCGGTGGTAATCGAAACCCCCTGCCCGCGCAGCTTCGCCATCTCGTCGCGCAGCGCCCAAGGGTCGAGCACCACGCCATTGCCGATGATCGACAATGTGCCAGTGACGATGCCAGACGGCAGCAGCGATAGCTTATAGACATTGTCGCCCACGACGAGCGTGTGGCCGGCATTATGCCCGCCCTGAAAACGGACCACCGCGTCGGCGCGCTCGGCCAGCCAGTCAACGATTTTGCCTTTGCCTTCGTCGCCCCATTGTGCGCCGATTACGGTTACATTCGCCATAAGTTCCCCAAATTCTTCGAGGGCCTTTTTCTTCGCAAGAATTTTTCTTGCGAAGGGATTCGCCGTGCGCCCCGTTATGACTATGGGTGGCCGACGTCCACCCTAAAGCGTCAATGGAGGCAAAAGATGCGGAAATGGATATTGGGTAGCGCAGCAATTGCATTGGTCGCGACCTGCGCTGTGGCACAGCGTGGCGGGCGATTGCCAGCCGAATGCCGCAAAGAGATTGTGCAATTATGCGGCATGAACCGCGATGCAATCCGCGGATGTTTGCAAGAAAAAGCCAGCCAGCTTTCGGAAAATTGCCGCACAGAATTGCGCGAAATGGTCGGCAAGCGCGGCGGTGAAGGCAAAGCAACGCGGTCGGCAGTTGGTGTGGCCGAAATGGCTTACGGCAATGACCCGCTGCAAAAATTCGACTTCTGGAAAGCCAAAACCGCAAACGCTCCACTGGTGATTTTCGTCCACGGCGGCGGCTGGAAACGCGGCGACAAGGGTAACGCTACCGGCCAGTTCAAAGCGCCGCATTATCGGGCGCAGGGCTATGCTTTTGCCAGCATCAATTACCGGCTGGTTCCCGATGCGACTGTGGAAGAACAGGCCACCGACGTTGCAGCTTCGGTCGCCTATTTCCAAAAAAATGCCTCAACCCTAGGCATCGACACCAAACGCATCGTCCTGATGGGCCACAGCGCAGGCGCGCATTTGTCCGCGCTGGTCGGCACCGATCCGCAATATCTGCGCAGTGTCGGGCTCGATATGTCGGCGCTGGCGGGTGTTATTCCTTTGGACGGCGCAGCTTATGATTTTCCAGCCCAGATGACCGATGGCGCGCGCATAATGGAGGACACTTACAAACAGGCGTTTGGTACTGAGCCACAGCGGCAGCGGGCGCTATCGCCCACATGGCAGGCCGCAGCCCCCAATGCCCTCGCATTCCTTATCCTTCACGTCGACCGCGACGATGGAACACGGCAGTCAGCGGCGCTAGCGGACGCATTACGCAAAAACGGCGCAAAGGTGCAGTTGCAAGCGTTCGAAGGCAAAGGTCTGAAAGGCCATGCCGACATCAATCGCAAATTGGGTGACCCCGAATATCCGGCGACGCCAGTTGTCGACAACTGGTTGCGTCAGATATTCGGCAGCTAGGCCTATTTCTTCAGCGGCTGGATGGTCTGGATCGACCCGTCTGCGTTGAAGTTCATCTCGGTGACCTTCACATTGCGTAGATGGGTTTTCCCCGACAATTGGGTATCGTGGTAGAACAGGTACCACTTTTCGCCGACTGGCACGATTGAATGGTGGGTCGTCCAGCCTTCGACGGGCTCCATGATTTTGCCCTTGTAAGTGAACGGACCATAAGCCGTTTTGGCGGTTGCGTAGACGAGGAAATGCGTGTCGCCGGTTGAGTAAGTAAGATAATAAGTGCCGTCGCGCTTGAACACCCAAGCGCCTTCGAAAAACCGGCGCGCGGTGTCGCCAGCCTTTAGCGGCCTGCCTGCTTCGTCGAGAATCATGACATCGCGCGGCGCTTCTGCAAATTCGAGCATGTCGCCCGACAGCTTGGCGATCTTCGGCGTGAGCGCTGGCTCATCGGGCTTGCCAAGGTCGGAGTTTGAACCCTTGGCGTTGTAGCTTCCGCTCACCCATTTTTGCAGCTGACCGCCCCAGATACCGCCGAAAATCATGTAATGTGCGCCGTCATCATCCTTGAAGACATTGGGATCGATCGAATAGCTGCCCTTCATCGGTGCCGGTTGCGCCTTGAACGGGCCGGTCGGGCTTTTCGATGTGGCAACACCCATGCGGAAGATGTCGCTTTTGTCCTTCACCGGAAAATAGAGATAATAAGTGCCATCCTTAAACGCGGCGTCGGGTGCCCACATTTGCCGCCCCGCCCATAGCACATCGGCAATGTCGAGCGCGACGTCATGCACCGTTACCTTGCCGCCGATCTTGTCCATCGACAGCACGCGGTAATCGCGCATCGCAAAATGGCTGCCAAGGTCATCCTCGGGCACGCCTGCATCAATGTCGTGCGAAGGGTATATGTAGATCCGGCCATCGGCCCAGACATGCGCGGAAGGATCGGCGGTGTAGATGTCGCGAACCAGCGGCTGCGACAGATATTTGCTGTCCGATGCCGACGTGACGGTCGCCTCGCCGCCGTCACTATTTGCCGAACAGGCCGACAATGTCGCCAATATGATAGCGCTACCAATCTTAAGCCCGATTTTTGTCATGTCTCTCTCCATCGACTCTATTTTTTGGGAATAAAAAGTTTCTGCCGCAGTTTTCGGCATTAGGCAAGCGGACTTCAGGCCAATGGAACGGCCTGTCCACCGGATAATATGTGCGAACAGTTTTGGGCGTCTGCACTGTCTTCGGCGGACAAAGCCGCGACCGTTATCCAGCCATCGGCGCGCAGCCGCGCTGCTTTGCTTTGATCGGTTCCAAGTGGCAAAAATACGCGCCGGTTCTCGGTTGCAACTTCGCCTTCGATCAGCGGATCGGGATAGAGCGACACGCCGGTGGCAACTTCTTGCCCGCCGTCTGAAGTCGCGATTGCATAGGTTCCGCCGCGCCCGAGTGCTGCCGAATAGCCCTTGGCAAAGAGCGTGAAGCCGAACCAGCTTTGATATTCGAAACCGTGCCGTTCGGTCGGATCGAGCGTCAATGTTGCACGGCCCTCCAGTGCTGCAGCGATCTCATGCAGCGCGGTAATCCGAGAAGCGAGTGCGCCACCCGCATCAATCGCGCGCAGTTTTTCAACTGCTTCGGCAAATGGCCCGGTCGCCGCCAGCAGCGGCAAATAGGCATCGGCGCCAAGCACCGCCAGTCCGCCAGCGTCCTTCATGTCGAGTTCGCCGCGCACGGCATCGATCTGATCCGCAGGCAACGGAAAGGCACCAGCCGCCAAGGTTTCGACCAAATCAGGCAACGTAAAGTCGAGCGTGATGTCCTTCACACCAGCCGCCTCCAACGCGTCGATGGCTACCGTCAGGATTTCAATCACCGCAGCGACGCTGTCATTACCGACCAATTCGGCGCCTAATTGTGCGATCTCCCGTTCTGGTCTCAACTGCCGCGCGCGCAGGCGCAATATCTGGCCATGATAGCAAAGCCGCAACGGACGCGGCGTATCCGCCATCCGGGTTGTCGCAATTCGTCCGACCTGAACCGTGATGTCACCACGCAACGCCAATGTGTGGCCAGACACCGGGTCGGTAAAGCGCAGCAAACTGTTGCGCGTCGCGCCGCCGCTGCGTGCGGCCAGGCTGCTTTCGAACTCGGCGATAGCAGGACTGACCCGCGCATAGCCGTGCGACGCCATGACGTCGAGCATGGCACGGGACACCCGCACCGCCGCTTCCGCTTGCGGTGGCAAGCGGTCGCGGAAGCCCTCGGGCAGCAAATCAGGCGGGATATCGGTCATCCGCGCTCTTTACGCGAAAAGTCTGCGCGGGGAAGCCCCGTTCAGAACTTCAACGCCTTGACCGTCTTCACGCCTGGGAGCTGGCCAAGTTGCTTTAGCACAGGCTCGGGAATCGATGAGTCCATGGTCAGCAACAAAACGGCTTCGCCACCCGCATTGCGGCGTCCCAGATGGAATGTACCGATATTGAGGCCAGCTTCGCCCAATGTCGTACCGACGCGGCCGATGAAACCGGGCGCGTCTTCGTTGACGATGTAGAGCATATCGCCCTCAAGCTCGGCTTCAAGGCTGATGCCGAAAATCTCGACCAGGCGTGATTCACTATTGGCGAACAAGGTGCCTGCAACCGAGCGCGGACCCTGGCTGGTGTTCACCGTCACGCGGATCAGCGTGTGATAGGCCCCTGGCTTGTCGTGGCGCACTTCGCGAATGTCGAAACCGCGCTCCTTGGCCAGATACGGCGCGTTGACCATGTTCACCGCATCCGAGAACCGACGCATGAAACCGGCAAGAACGGCGGCGGTAATCGGCTTGATGTTCAATTCGGCCGCGGCCCCTTCGACCTCGATGGCGATATTGTCGAGATTGTCATGCGCGAGTTGGCCGACGAGCGATCCCAGCTTCTGCGCGAGTGTCATATAGGGCTTTAACTTCGGCGCTTCCTCAGCCGAAAGGCTAGGCATGTTCAGAGCGTTGGTGACTCCGCCGTTGACCAAATAATCCGACAGCTGCTCCGCCACCTGAATCGCCACATTGACCTGCGCTTCATCGGTCGATGCACCAAGATGGGGGGTCGAGATGAAGTTCGGTGTGCCGAACAGAGGCGATTCCTTGGCAGGCTCGGTCTGGAACACGTCAAGTGCCGCACCGCCGACCTGACCGCTGTCGAGCGCGTCCTTGAGCGCTGCCTCATCGATCAAACCGCCACGTGCGCAGTTGATGATTCGAACGCCCTTTTTACATTTGGCGATATTTTCGCGGCTCAAAATGTTGCGCGTTTGGTCGGTCAAAGGCGTGTGCAATGTAATGAAATCGGCCTTGGCGAGCAAAGTATCGAGGTCGGCCTTTTCAACGCCCATTTCGACCGCGCGTTCGGCGGTGAGGAACGGATCGAACGCGACGACTTTCATTTTGAGGCCCAATGCGCGGCTGGCAACGATGCTGCCGATATTGCCCGCACCGATGAGGCCAAGCGTTTTGCCGGTTACTTCGACACCCATGAAGCGGTTCTTTTCCCACTTGCCTGCCTGAGTCGAGGCATCGGCCTCTGGCAGCTGGCGGGCGAGCGCGAACATCAAGGCGATGGCGTGCTCGGCGGTCGTGATCGAGTTACCGAACGGCGTGTTCATCACAACGATGCCCTTCACCGATGCGGCGGGGATGTCGATATTGTCGACGCCAATCCCGGCGCGGCCGACGACCTTTAGATTGGTTGCGGCTTCGATGAGTTCTTTGGTCAGCTTCGTCGTCGAACGGATGGCGAGGCCGTCATATTGGCCGATGATCGCCTTTAGCTCCTCGGGGGTTTTGCCGGTGATGACATCGACATCACAACCGCGTTCGCGGAAGATTTGCTCGGCTTTTGGGTCCATTTGGTCGGAAATAAGTACGCGTGGTTTGGTCATTGGATTTGCTCCTGAATTTTTTGTGGATTTGTTACCCCCGACTTGATCGGGGGTCCATGGTCTGAAATGTTGGTCTATGGATTCCCGCGTTCGCGGGAATGACAATGAAGTTTAGGCCGGGTTGGCGCGTAGCGTCTCGTAAGCCCAATCGAGCCAAGGCCCGAGCGCTTCAATGTCGGCGGTATCAACGGTCGCACCGCACCATACCCGAAGCCCCGGAGGAGCGTCGCGGTATCCGGCGATGTCATAAGCGGCACCTTCGGCTTCGAGGAGCCCTGCAAACTTCTTGATGAACGCCTCGTCCGCGCCTTCTACTGTCAGGCAGACCGATGTCTTCGACCGCGTAGCTTCGTCGGCAGCCAAGTGGCCAAGCCACGAACGCTCTTCGACAATTTTACCAAGCGCCGCGGCATTGGCATTCGACCGCTTTATCAGGCCTTGCAACCCGCCAATGCTCTTCGCCCATTCGAGCGCAAAAATAACGTCTTCAACCGCCAGCATCGACGGCGTGTTGATCGTCTCACCCTTGAAAACACCTTCGGCCAAAGCGCCCTTGGCCATCAACCGGAAAATCTTCGGCAGCGGCCATGATGGCGTGTAGGTTTCAAGCCGCTCGACCGCGCGTGGTCCGAGAATGATAACGCCGTGCGCGCCCTCCCCGCCCAGCACTTTCTGCCAAGAGAAGGTCGTCACATCGAGCTTGTCCCACGGCATGTCATACGCAAACACTGCGCTGGTTGCGTCGTTGAAGGTAAGGCCTTCGCGGGTGTCGCTGATCCAGTCGCCATTGGGAACGCGCACGCCCGAGGTCGTGCCGTTCCAGGTGAACAGCACGTCATGGCTTTGGTCAATCGCCGCCATATCGGGCAGTTGGCCATAATCGGCGCGAACGACTGTTGGATCGATTTTGAGTTGCTTGACTGCGTCAGTTACCCAGCCTTCGCCAAAACTTTCCCAAGCGGTGGCGGTTACCGGGCGCGCGCCGAGCATCGTCCACATCGCCATTTCATAGGCACCGGTGTCGGACGCAGGCACAATCCCGATGCGATGCGTGTCAGGCACCTGCAGCACTTCGCGCATCAGGTCGATGGCAAGCTGCAAACGCGACTTGCCGATCTTGGCGCGGTGCGAGCGGCCCAGTGATTCGGTTGCTAATTTGGAGGCTTCCCAACCTGGCGGCTTTGCGCAGGGACCGGAAGAAAAGAACGGACGCGCCGGTTTGACGGCGGGTTTACTGATAGTCATGTAAGCTTCTCCTTGCAGAGAGCAGCGCGGCGTTGGGACCGCGTGGCCCGGAGCCGCG
>JBGSVG010000031.1:0-2811 GCA_041753095.1 Sphingorhabdus sp.
TATTGGCCGCGCACGTCGCGATAATCGGTCAACGTCACCGAAGCTTGGCCAAGTCCCGCAAGCCGCGTGTCTGCATAAGCTTTCTGCTCGGACGACAAAGTGATGCCATGATAGCGGACCTTGTGCTCCCGTAACGCAACCTCGGCCAGCCCGCCCCAGCCGCAACCGATTTCCAGAAGGCTATCGCCGGAATGCAGCTGCAATCGATCAAGCAGTACCCTGATTTTGCGGTGCTGCGCCGCTGCCAGCGGCTCGAGTTCTGTGAGGGGCTCGGCGAACATCGCGCTGGAATAGGTCCTGCTTTCGTCAAGCCAAGCCGCGTAAAAGTCATTGCCTAGGTCATAATGAAATTCAATATTCCGGCGCGCTCCGCTGCGGCTATTGTCGCGCAGGGCGTGCATTATTGACCCAACCAGCTTTGCTATCCCCGAAGGTCGCCCGACATTGCCAAGCGACACGCGGTTTCGCATGAACAGGTCGAAAATTTGAACCGGATCAGGGCTGCTCCACTCGCCGGCCGCCCAAGCCGCATACCAGCCTGCCGAACCGCCGCGCACCAAGCGCAGCAGCGCTTTCCAGCTATGCAGGGTGCCCCCTGCTGCAGGCCCCGGGCCCCGCCCGCCCAGCATCCGCGTCGAACCGTCGGGTAGCACACATTCGATGCTGCCATATTCAAGGCCGTGATCGATGCGATCCAATATCGCCTGAAAACCGCGCGCAAAAAGGCCGCCAGTGAACGCCTGCAAACCGGTTGCGCGCGTCAGATGACGGCCTCTTGTTGCATCGGGAGCGTTCATGGCAAGCGCCTATGCTACACACTCCGATGCTTTGCAATTACGCGTTATTTCTTACGCAATTCGTCCCGGATTTCAGTGAGCAAATCGACATCAGTCGGACCAGCAGCAGGCGGTGGCATGATTTTGTTCGCCTGCCGCACAATCATGAAAATCACGAATGCCAGAATCAGGAAATTGATCGCTGAAGTGATAAAACTGCCCCAAGCCAGCACATTGGCTCCAGCCGCCTTCGCAGCGACGAGCGACATCCCGGCGGTCACCTTCTCGGCGCCGCCCAGCACAACATATTTGCTGCTGAAATCGACACCGCCGCCGGTTATCAGCGAAATGAATGGCATGATGATATCGTCGGTTAGCGAGGTAATGATCTTGCCAAACGCCGCACCAATCAGCACGCCTACCGCTAAATCGAGCACATTTCCGCGCGCGATAAATGCCTTGAATTCACTCAACATATATTTTCTCCCACTTATCAAGTCCTTTGATTAGATGGCATATTTTTATGACAAACGATAGCAATCATTGCGTAAAATCATGGCGCGCCTTATGTACGTAACACACGGGGCCTAATCCCCAGTGGAGGAGTTCATTTGATGCGTAACGATTTTGCAAAATTTCTTCTGGTTCCCGTTGCAGCTGTTTCGCTCGCCGGGTGCGGTATCAACAGCGTCCCCACCGCCGAGGAAAATGCCAAGGCTAAATGGGCTGATGTGCAGGCTGCGTTTCAGGAACGCGCCAATCTTATTCCAAACTTGGCTAACGTTGTCAAAAGTGCAGCTGCCCAGGAAAACAAGACGTTGACCGAAGTCATCGAAGCGCGCGCAAAAGCGACCGCCCCCAACATTCAGGTCAACCCGGACGATTTGAGCGACCCTGCCAAAATGGCAGCTTTCCAAGCTGCGCAGAACCAGCTTTCGGGCAGCCTGGCTCGCCTTTTGGTTTCAGTGGAGCAATATCCGCAGCTGAAAAGCCAGGAAGGCTATTTAAAGTTGCAGGACCAGTTGGAAGGTCAGGAAAACCGTGTCCGTATTACGTTGCGGGACTATAACGAAGCGGTCCGCGGATATAATACTACCATCCGAACCTTCCCGGATATTATCGGGGCCAAGTTAATCCACGGCGCCAAGCCGATGATTCCTTATCAGGCGACGACGCCATGTGCGGAAGCCGCGCCAAAGCTCGACATGGCACCAACGCCGTAATCCTGCGCAGGATAATAAAATGAACAAGGCCATTGGCCTTTTTATCGCGGCGCTGCTGGTCCTGTTGGGCCAGCAGCCTGCGTTCGCCCAAACATTCCCCAAACTTACCGGCCGCGTAGTCGATCAGGCCGATCTGCTGGACCCAGCGCAGGAAGCTGCGCTGACTGCGAAGTTGGAGGGCTTGGAAACCCGCACCAAACGGCAATTGGTCGTCGCTACCCTCGACAGCCTCGAAGGCTATGAGATTTCTGATTACGGTTATCGCCTCGGCCGGAGCTGGGCCATCGGGCAGGATGGCAAGGGTGAGAGCGAAAAGGACAATGGCGCGATCCTGATCGTTGCGCCGAATGAACGCAAGATGCGGATTGAGGTGGGTTATGGACTCGAGCCTGTTCTGACGGACGGGTTGTCTTCGACAATTATTCGCAACGATATCACGCCGCGTTTCAAAGACGGCGATTTTGTCGGCGGCATCAACGCCGGCGTTGACCGGATCGTCACTCAGCTCGAACTGCCCGCCGATGAGGCCGCCAAGATAGCAGCTGCAGCACAAAAGAATATTCAGCAGGATGAGGGCTTTCCGCTCGGCGCGATCATTTTCATGCTGTTCATTATCTTCTTCGTCGTTTTGCCAATCATCCGTTCGATCAACGGCGGCGGGCGCAGGCACAGAGGGAGTGGCGTTGGTCCAGTGATAATCTGGGGCGGCAATGACTGGGGTGGTGGCGGCGGCGGCTCATCCTGGGGCGGCGGTGGCGGCTTTGGCGGCGGTGGTTTTGGCGGTGGCGGCGGCAGCTTCGGCGGCGGCGGTG
>JBGSVG010000032.1:0-2585 GCA_041753095.1 Sphingorhabdus sp.
CTTGCGGCAATGATCTTTCGCAAAGGCGGTCGTTATCACGCCTATTGGGGAACATGGTTTTTCACGTCGATGCTGATGATGGCATCGACGGCCATCCCGCTCGCGCTTCTGAAGCCTGAACGACTGTCGGCATTCGCAGCGGTTCTAACGCTTTATCTGGTGGCGACGTCATGGTCCGCTGCCAAGCGGCGTGACGGCAAGCCTGGGATATTGGAATGGGCGGCCGTTCCGCTTGCCTTGGGATGTGCAGTCGTCGGTATCTGGCTGGGCCAAATCGCGCTTGCCGATCCTGCCAACCTGCTCGACGAGCAGCCAGCTAAGGCATATTTCGTTTTTGCCGGACTGGCGGGCTTGGCGGCTGCGCTCGATATAGCCATGTTGTCGCGCGGCCAGTTGTCACAAAAACAGCGCATTGCACGGCATTTGTGGCGGATGTGCACCTCATATTTGCTCGCCGCGACATCGCTGTTCCTCGGCCAGCAAGACGATGTGTTTCCGTTCATGATTGGGTCGCCGGTCCTGGTGATCCCGTCGCTCGCGACGCTCGCTTTCATGGTGTTCTGGCTCGTTAAGCTGCGGATTAAACCGGTACACCGCCCTGTCTGGACGAGCAACCTTGCGTGTGCAACGGATCGGCAAAACAGCAAATAGAAAAATTGGAGAATCAGGGTGAAACGGAGCTGGAAAATTGCTTTCCGAGTTGTTGCGCTGCTGGCGGTGGTAGCCGGTGCGGTCTTTATGTGGAACTTGACTCAACCACCAGCGCCTGCACGTCTGGTAGCGCCCGGGCCCACGGGTCAGCGGATCGACGCTGGCGGTATATTGGCAAATTACTACCCGGCAAAATCGGCTGGGAATAATCCAGCCATTCTACTGCTTGGCGGTTCCGAAGGCGGTTTGGGCAAAGATGCTCGCCAACAAGCCGTTCTGTTGCAGCAACAGGGCTTCAATACGCTGCAACTGGCATATCATAATGCGCCCGGAAAATCGGCAAAACTCGAAGAGATTCCGCTGGAAGAATTTTATCGCGGTCTCGATTGGCTTAAGCAGCAGTCCGGGGTCGATGCGTCCAGACTGGGCATTATCGGCTATTCGAAGGGCGCAGAGGCCGGCTTGCTTGTCGCGACCCGTTACCCTGGCATAAGTGCGGTGGTTTTGGGGATGCCGTCCAGCGTCGTGTGGGACGGCATGTCGGGTGTGAACTATATTTTCGGATCTTTCAGTTCGTCATGGAGCGAAAAAGGCCGGTCTGTTCCGCACCTTGCTTACAAAGGATTCCCTGACAACACGGGGTTATTGCCGGTATTTGTAAACGGCCTCAAGGAACTGAGCAAAAATCAGCCCGCCATTATTCCGGTTGAAAAATTCAATGGCAAGCTGATGCTTGTTTGTGGGCAGGACGACACCGTCTGGCCGAGCTGTCCGATGACCGACCAGATCGTCGGCCGAGCGAAAGAGAAAAATGGCCCTGATATAGTTGCGCTGAAATATGATGATGCAGGTCATGGCGTGATGGGTGCCCCGTTCGTGGACCCGAAACGGCGTGCATATTGGAGCAAGTTGGGTGGCACGCAAACCGGCAATGCCGAAGCTCGCGCCGATAGCTGGCCGAAAATAACCACATTTCTAAAAGCGGAACTCGGTCTTTCGAAAGGTTCGCAACAATGAAGGCAAAAATCCTCCTGACAATTTGCCTGCTTCCTTTTGGCCTGTTGACCCCGATACTGGAAATAGGGCCGACACATGTCTTTAGCCCCGACTGGCCGGGGCATGCACGGTTGCACGAGGTTTGGCAGCTTGTCACACATAGTGCGCTGGCGCTGTTATGCCTCTGGCTGACATGGCGCGCCGATCAGGTCCGGTTGGCGGCTCTGATAGCGCTCCTAGTCTCCGTTGGCTTTTTGGCGGCTTATGCGCTTAGCCCGCTTTACGGCGGCACCATGAAGCACAGCGATGGCAGTGAGCTCACCATCGGCGGCATCAATTCCGCCGTCGCTATAATGATGGTTACTGCACTTGGCCAAGTGGGCGTATTGATTGCGGCGGCAAGGCAGTCGTCGACAAAGCATGTGGAAAATGCCGTGCGGAGCCTCTCCTGATCGGCTGCTATTCGGACTTGTGTCAGCGATAGTCTCTCCTCGCGGGAACGCTTCTAGGGCCTGCAATCTTCTGAAAGCCCAGTAACTGTACCGGTACGTCTCTAATGATGCTGAGATGGCGGCGAAAGACTAGGCCATACTGGGTTGGTATGCCGCGATATCAGGTGCGGTCCTGCGAAAACCTAATGAGGATATTCAATGACAGTTTTTCGTATGTGGGCTGCACTGGGTGCCGTGTTTGCTTTTACGCTCGCTCTTTTCGGAGCGGGTCCGGCCAAAGCCGAAGGCCAGTGTCCGCCCGGATACTTTCAAACCGGCGGCAGAGATTACATCGCGTGCGCGCCAATGGGGCCGATAAGCGGTGGCGATGAGGGATGGGAAGAAGAGGAGCCAAGCCGCCCATGGACGCCGCCAATCGAGATTCAGCCGAGTTACATGGCAGCGGCCACCCATATCGACACGTCCGCTTACTGGGTTACACGCGGA
>JBGSVG010000033.1:0-24087 GCA_041753095.1 Sphingorhabdus sp.
GGACACGATATTTTCTTTCAAAGCTTAACAGCGACATAGCACGTCCCCTTTTGCCCACCGGGCAAACCTCTCGCCACCAATATGGTGGACAACCTGATCATGAATTCCAATCCCGGGAGGTACGTGACGCCGAAGCGCCACGACCTCTTTAGGGGCTTGGGTTCAGGTCAATTAGCCGGAGCAGCTGCCGGGTCAGCCGCAGGTGCCGCAACAGGTGCAGCAACGGCGGCTGCAACAGCAGGTGCAGCAGCAGGCCCTTCAATCCAGTTGAACCGGTCAGTGCTCAACAGAATGAAGTGAATCAAAAGAGCCAGAACAAACAAGAATATTGCCAAAGCAACGAGTGTTCTGCGCGGATCAAATATTATCCAAAGTCTCCACATGATACCGCCTCCTTATACCAAAAATGTTGTGATGGTTGCGGTTGCAACCTGAACAGTGTCTTGCAGCATTGCATAGCCGTTGACGCTGGGTAGCCACGGACGCCACATCCACACTAGCACATGCGCAACAATCGCAATGATGGTAAAAATGATGAAGCTGCTCACAAACATTTTGTGAAACTCCTTGGCTTCTTCCGGGGTCAAATAAGCCCCAGGTCCGAAGCGTTCGTTATCGCTCATATTCCCTACTCCATATTAGCCCCATTTGAGCTGCAAATAGCTGCTCTTCCGGGCGGTTTCCCCGCAGCACCCTCTGCTGCAAAGGTTGGTGACATCCGGTGGTCCTACCGGACGAATATGTGGAGCGGCTCATGCGCCTGCCCCTTCTAGCATTGTCGCCGCCAAACGGTCGGCTGAAACATGATCCTCGCCTGCGCGCCGTGCGCTGCGTTCGGCGGCGTCGCGCAGATTCTTGGCGGCGGAAATTCTGACCAAAACAGGTTGCGCTTCAACGATTGCGTCGAGTTTAGATTTCGCATCGCGGTCCCATTGCAGCGATGTTTCGCGGCGGGCTGGCGTTGCTGCACCAGCATCCATCTGGGTAGATAAGGGCAAAATGTGGAACAGCGCGTCGAACAGCGCATTGCACACTTCCTGCACCAGATAGGTTGCGCCCGAATAGCCCATATAGGGCGTGCCGGTATGGCGGCGGATGGCGGCGCCGGGAAAGCTTGCCGGAATAAATATCCCGCGCGCGCCGGTTTCGGCCATGTACATGCGTTCGTTGTAGCTGCCGAAGATCACCAGCGGCGGATTTGTCGCGATCATCTCGCGGACGTTGTGATTGTCGGTCTTTACCCCCGCCGTGCGGCCCACTGCGAAGTTGCAGGGCAGGCCCATATCGTCTTCAAGGAATTTGCGGATGCCGCGTGTGTAGGTTTCGTTGGCGACGATGCCGAAGCTTGCCGTGCCGAAGAAATCCTGGGTGACCGAACGCCACAGATCCCACAGCGGCTTGATCGTGGTGTGCTTTTCTTTTTCGATGAATGGCTCGGGGTCGAGACCCGCCATTTCGCCCAACTGGCGCAGGAACTTCGTGGTGGAATCGAGACCGATGGGGGCCTGCAGATATGGGCGCTCAAGTAGCTCGCACAGATTGC
The DNA here is from genome assembly GCA_041753095.1 of Sphingorhabdus sp. Lineage (GTDB taxonomy): Bacteria > Pseudomonadota > Alphaproteobacteria > Sphingomonadales > Sphingomonadaceae > Sphingorhabdus_B. The sequence goes on from JBGSVG010000033.1 coordinate 1,544, forward strand.
GTCCAAATTCGCGGTACATGCAAACATTGACCGATGCGTGCGCGAGCTTGTGGATGTCGGCGAGATGGCTTCCGAGCGGGAACACCATATTGACCTCGGCACCAATGCCCTCGACCAACCGCCGGATTTCGGCGAGGTCGCTTGGCATGTTGAACATGCCGTAGGACGGGCCGATGATATTGACCTTGGGCTTTTCGCCTTCCTTCAAAATCGACGGCGGGTGGACTTTCTTTGGGCCGAATTCGGTCCAGAGCCACGACAGTGCGCGGTCTTCCGACTGCCACTGATCTTCGTCGATCGTGCGCGGCAGGAAGCGTTTGATGTTTGTGCCTTCAGGCGTCACGCCGCCGCCAATCATCTCGGCGATTGAGCCGGTGACGACCACGGCGGGAAGATCGGGATCGAGCGTTTTCCAAGCGCGCTTCATCGCGCCCTCTGTGCCGGTCTTCGCCAGCTCGTCTTCGCCAAGGCCGGTTACGACGATGGGCAATTCATGCGGCGGCAGGCCGTCGGTATAATGCAGCACTGAAGTTACCGGCAAATTTTCGCAGCCCACCGGACCGTCGATGATGACTTGCAAGCCCTTCACCGCCGTGAAAGCGTAAACCGCACCCCAGTAGCCTCCTGCCCGGTCATGATCGATGATCAACGTCATGATCCGATGAACTCCGCGGCTTTTGCGGCAAGCGCGTTTTGGGCGGCATATTTGGCTTTGAACTTGGGGCGATCGGTCGGCGTATCTTCCCAGATGCCAGCGGTATGGCCAGTGCCGACGCCTTCGAAAAATTCCTTCATCTTGTCGAAGCGAGCCTTGTTGCCGATGGCGCCGTTCACGACTTGGGCGAGACTACCTGCACCCGCCGCGCCCATCAAAGGCCGCGCGGAAATCAGGTTGGTGAAATAGAGTGCGGGGATGGCCTTTGCCTTGGCGTGCTGGACAACCGGCGTTGTGCCGATGGCGAGATCAGGGCCGAATTCTTCCACGGCGTTGATGTCGTCTTCGAGGCTGGCGCGGTATTTGATGCGAACGCCTTTGGCTTCGAGCCATTCGCGATCGGGTTCTGACCATGGGGTCTTGGGACAGGCGGTACCGACATAGGGCACATCAGCGCCGCTTTCGATGAGCAGCCGAGCAACCAACAGTTCGGAACCTTCATAGCCCGAGACAGTGATACGGCCATTGATTGGCTTGGCCTTCAATGCGGAGTCGATGGCGGGCAACACGGCATTTTGTGCAGCGGCAATCTGGTCAGCACTTGCGCCCGTTGCTTCGCCAATAGCCTTCAGCCATGCCGCTGTTCCGTCGCGGCCTACCGGCGCGGACCCGACAACCTTGCGGCCAGCCGCTTCGAACTCGCGCACGCTTGCGGTGTAAAATGGATGGATGGCGGCGATCACCGCGCCGTCGAGCGCTGCGTAAAGCTCACGCCACTCGCGAGTCGGAACAACCGGCCCTGCAGCCAAGCCGAGCGGCTCCAACATATGGCCGATGCCCATCGGATCGACGGGGAACATCTCGCCAAGCAAGGTAACCGTTGGCCTGTCAGCTAAGGCTGATGGCGCCGCCACTGGCCCCTGCTCGGCCTCTTCGCGCGCATATTTCAACATCGCGCCAGCAAGCACGTCCTTGGCCTCTGCGTGGGTCGGAATGCCGAAACCCGGAACGTCGATGCCGATAATGCGGACACCGTTGATCGAGTCCGGCAACAAGCGAAGCGGTACGCCACTCGCTGTCGGCACGCACAGGTTGGTGACGACGATGGTGTCGTATTTTTCGGGATCAGCCATCAGCTCGACGGCTTCTTTGATATCTTCAAACAGCTTGCCGGTAACGAGTGTTTCCGAGCTGAAAGGCACATAGCCGACGCTGCGGCGTGCGCCGTAAAAATGCGATGTAAAGGTCAGGCCATAAACGCAGCAGGCGGAGCCAGAGAGGATCGTGGCTGTGCGCCGCATCCTTAGGCCAACGCGCAAGCTGCCAAATGCCGGACACATCGACTGCGGCTGGTCGTGAGGCCCAAGCGGATAGTCCTTGGCATATTGGTCGAGGATTTCGGTCTTGCCTGCCTTCTTCGCGGCGTCGCGCATAGTGTCCTTCGAAGAACAACCTCCACCCACTTCGGGCGCAGCCGCAAGATCAATGCGGTCACGAGCACGACCTTCTGTGGGTATGGCGGTCACATCATTCACGCATCAAACCTCATCATAGATCACTTCGAGCGACGGCTTGGTCTCGTAAACACCGCCGCGCATGTCAGCCTGCGTTGCAGGGTAAAGCGTGAAATCGGCACCTGTGATGTCGGCGCTGAACAGCCCGAGCAGTCCATCCTGATCGAGCGGGTTCGGGCGCAGCGGCGGCGCTTCGGCGACATTGACCGCGAGTTCCTCGAACAGCGACGCCCACTGGCCACCTGGCTTGCCGATAATCTGGTAGTTCGCCGACTTCTTGCGAATGTCTTCGTTCGCCGGAATCGCGCACAGCACTGGAATACCAACGGCTTCGGCAAAGGCATTGGCTTCGCCCGTGCCGTCATCCTTGTTCAGGATCATCCCCGCAACGCCTACATTGCCACCCATCTTGCGGAAATATTCGACCGCTTTGCAGACATTGTTCGCGACATACAGCGACTGCAGGTCGTTCGATGCAACGACGATGACCTTCTGGCACATGTCGCGTGCAATCGGCAGGCCGAAGCCACCGCAGACCACATCGCCGAGGAAATCGAGCAGGACATAATCAAAGCCCCAGTCATGAAATCCAAGCTTTTCGAGCGTTTCAAAGCCGTGAATAATGCCGCGACCGCCACAACCACGACCCACCTCTGGTCCGCCAAGTTCCATTGCAAACACACCGTCACGCTGGAAACAAACATCCTCGATGCTGATTTCTTCGCCAGCCAGTTTTTTGGCCGATGATGTTTCGATAATTGTTGGAGTCGATTTACCACCGAACAACAGGCTGGTAGTATCCGATTTCGGGTCACAACCAATCAACAGCACGCGCTTGCCCTGTTGCGCCATCATGTAGGAAAGATTGGCCAGCGCGAAGCTCTTGCCCGAACCGCCCTTGCCATAGATCGCGATGATCTGCGTTTCCTTGGTGACTTCGCCTGTCGGCACGGGATCAGGCTCGATAGAAGCCTCGTTCCGCAATGCGTCGATATCGAGCATGCTCATTGACAATCTCTCCAATCGAGAACCATTTTCAGGCAATCGGGGTTTTCAAACGCCTCGGGATAGGCAGTGCTTGCGTTGGCCGCTGGCTCGACGCTGGTAATCAGGCCGGACAGATCCAAAGCGCCCGTTTCGATCAGCGCATGAACCGAGGCCAAATCTTCGGGTTGCCATTCGGCAGCGATACGAAGCCGTGCCTCGCGCTGGAAGGCGGGTGCGAACGCAAAGCTGATTGGCTGGCTGTAGAAGCCTGCAAGTACTAGTTCGCCACCCTTGGCGAGACGGCCGATGAAATCGTTCAACGATGAAGCGTCACCGCTAACATCATAGATGTGATGATAATCACGACGGTCATCATCGTCAGGATGGATGACCTTATATCCGCTCGCGCCCGACTGACGCGATGAATTGGTATCCCACACCACAGGAGCAGGAACCCCCGCCGCTACGGTCAACCGAGCAAGCAGGCGTCCAAGGATGCCGTGGCCGATAATCAGTTGCGGCGGTTCACCGTGGCAAATGGCGTGGAGCGCGGTTGCAGCAAGCGCATATAATATCCCCTGCTCCGCCAGATTTTCAGAAACCGGTATCGCTCTTGCCGAAGCCACAATGACATTGCGCGCCGCACCGCCGAACAGGCCGCGCGCATCGCGGTAGCAACTAGCGCCGGGGACAAACACCCATTCGCCGATACGCGATTGATGTTCGGAGCCAGCGTCAACGATTCGGCCTACCGATTCGTATCCCGGGATTAACGGATAGCCCATCCCCGGGAACGCGGGCATCTGCCCCATCCACAAAAGTTTCTCGGTGCCAGTGCTGATGCCGCTGTAGTGAATTTCAACCCTGACATCGCCCGACTCCATGGCAGTCAGCGCAGTTTTGCGCATTTCCAGACTGCCCGGTGCATCGAATATGACGGCTGAAGTCTCCAAAACTATCTTATCCTCCTTCGGTCTCTTCGCCGATTTTACCGGATAGAGACTCTGTCAGGTGTCAAAGTATCGGAACACTTTTAAATGTCAAATAATTTGGACAGTTAAAGTGTCATTTTATTGCGACAAGCGCGCTGGTGATGATTGGAAGGGCGATTTTCATGGGTTTAATCGTGACAAAACCAGCCGCTTTGAGCATCTTTATGGTCTCGACCGCTGTCCTTGGCCTACCCGAACCCATGGCCCAGAGATATAGCCCGAAATAGGCGCCACCCATCCGTTCTGCGTGGGCGCTTTCGGCCATCGGCTCGACGATTAACAACCGTCCGCCCTTTGGAAGAGCGTTATAAATCTTAGGGAGCAGCGCTTGGACGACATCGTCATCATGGTCGTGGAGGATTCGCACGAGCGTGATCAGATCATAGCCCGTCGGAATCGCATTCTCTTTAAAGCTTCCCGGGTGAAATTCGATTTGCGTAGACCCGAGTCGTTTTCGGGCTTCGGCGATAACATCGGGCAAATCGAAGATGCCAAATTGAACATCCGGCGCTGTCGCGGCGATGGCTGCGGTAAATGCACCCGATCCGCCGCCGATGTCGAGCATCCGCTTGTGGCCCGCGAAGTCATAGGCATCGATGATCTGCTGCGACACCATCGGCTGAGTCGCGGCCATTAGCGCCGAATAGCCGGTTGCTCCTTCCTTGCTGTCTTCCTTGGAAGCATAGGTCCAGTATGCGGACAAAGCGGTTTCCTCGCTTCGGTTTTTGGCAAGCAACGCCAGCGGGTCGGCCAGATCACTATAGAGCAAATGATGATGCCGGATCATCGCCATCGCGCCTTCATTGGCGGACAGTGGCGCACCAGCTTCACCCAAAGTCCAGAGGCCCGCCTGCGGCGACTCGGCGATTTGGAGCGACTGCCCTGCCCTCAACAGTCTGTCGGTCGCATCCGGGTGCAGCGCTGTGAAATCCGCAATCTCGCCAAAAGTTCGGAGATGCCCGTTTAGAAACCCGATCAACCCAGACTGTACGAAAGCAACCAGAATTTGCGAGTAAATAAACCCGGCAATCATGTCGAACTGCGCTGCCGCCCGCGGTCGCGCAATGCCACGGATGATGGGGGTTCGCGATGCCCAGCGCTGGAACTTTGCGCTGCCCAATATGGCGTTACGGCGCATAACCCAGCGGGTCTTCCAAGTGAGATTGTCAAAATGTTCGGACATATTGCTTGTCCATTGGATTGGACTTCTGATAGCTTTCGGTCAAACCGAAACTTCGCGTTGGGAGCGGGCACATCGTTCAAGGCAGTCAAACCGTTATCATCGGAGCAGGCATCGGCGGCTTGGTGAGTGCGGTTTTGCTGGCGTCTCGCGGAGTGTCCGTCACCGTCGTCGAAAAGGAAAATGGCTCCGGCGGCAAGGTGCGCCAACTGGATGTCGGCGGCGCGATGATTGACGCAGGGCCAACGGTTTTCACGATGCGGTCGGTGATAGACGAGATATTCGACGAGGCCGGTGCGCGCAGCGAAGACTATATGACTTTACACCGCTCCGACCAGATTGCCCGCCACGCATGGGGGCCGGATGAGCGGCTGGACCTCTACGCCGACCCCGAAAGGAGCGTCGATGCGATTGGGGAGTTCGCAGGTGCCAAAGCCGCCGCTGGTTTCCGCAGTTTCTCGAAAGAAGCGAAACGGCTGCACGATGCCCTCGACCGCCCTTTTTTGCGCGGCTCGAAGACCGATCCGCTGACACTCGGCTGGCGGATGGGACTGCGCGGGCTTCCCGACTGGATGACCTTGCGTGCCTATACGTCTTTGTGGTCAGCGTTGGGCAAGTATTTCCCGGACCCAAGGCTGCGGCAGTTGTTCGGGCGTTACACGACCTATTGCGGATCGTCACCGTTCCAGACGCCAGCCACTCTGATGCTGATCGCGCATGTCGAAGCGCAGGGAGTTTGGGCCATCGAGGGCGGGATGAGCGCGCTTGCGAGCGCGCTGGAAAAACTGGCCAAGGAAAAGGGCGCAGTGTTTCGGTACGGGCAATCCGTCGCACGCATCACTGTTCGAGATAAAACAGCGACCGGCATTGAATTGGCAAACGGCGAGCGATTGTCCGCAAACAAAATCATCTTCAACGGCGACCCCGCTGCGCTGGCATCTGGTCTGTTTGGCAACGATGTTGCACCCGCTACGCGTAAGGTGCCCCAGAATGCGCGTTCGCTGTCGGCTATGGTTTGGCTGGCTAACACTAACACCAAGGGCTTTGACCTCGACCATCATAATGTCTTTTTCGGCCCCGATTACGCGACCGAATTCGGCCAGATCAAAAGCGGCAGCCCGCCAGCGCAACCCACCGCCTATGTTTGCGCACTCGACCGATCCCACGGCCAGCCCACCGGCCCCGAGCGCCTACAAATCATCGTGAACGCGCCCGCAAACGGCGACCGCCGTCAATATTCTTCGGAGGAGAGAGAAAAATGCACGTCGAACATGCTGGAACGCTTGAGGAGCTGCGGGCTGGAGCTGGAAACGCCCCTGCCGCACCATCTGGTGACGCCGAACGAGTTCGCGACGCTCTTCCCGGCGACGGGTGGAGCCCTTTATGGACGGGCCTCGCACGGGTGGGCGGCAAGCTTCCTCCGGCCAGGCAGCCGGACGTCGATCCTTGGGCTTTACTGCGCGGGCGGGGCGACTCATCCGGGCGCGGGGGTGCCGATGGCCGCCTTGTCGGGCAGGTTGGCGAGCGAAGCTGTGCTGTCCGACCTTATTTCGACACCGTGGTACCACCGCAAGGCTATCGCTGGTGGTATGTCGACGCGCTCAGCGATGACGAACGCTTCGGGCTGACCATCATCGGCTTTATCGGCAGCGTCTTTTCGCCTTATTACAAAAAATCCGGCCGCGACATTCCGCTCGACCATAGCTGCCTCAACATCGCGCTTTATGGCAAAGGCGCGCGCTGGGTGATGACCGAGCGCGGTGCCGCCCAGACGTCGCAGGAGCGCGACTCGCTCAACATCGGCCCGAGCGCGATGCGGTGGGACAAGGATCGCCTGATCATCGACATCGAGGAACGCGACATCCGCTTGGGCATTCCGTGGCGGCGGCGGGTGAAGGGCCAGATCATCCTGCACCCCGAAATGTTCAATGAACGCAGCTTCAAACTCGACCCCGCTGGTCGCCACTGCTGGCAGGCCATCGCGCCGCGCGCGCGGATCGAGGTGAAGATGGAGCAGCCCGACATTGCATGGAACGGCAGCGGCTATCTCGACAGCAATCATGGCAGCGAGCCTATTGAGGACGGCTTCCAAAGTTGGCACTGGTCCAGAGCGCATGTCGGCAAGCAGGTGGCGGTAATCTATGAAGGCAAACGCCGCGACGGCAGCCATTTCGCGAGCGCGCTCCGTTTCGACAGCAGCGGTACGCCGCAAGAAGTCGAACTCCCCCTTGTCGCTCCCTTACCGCGAACATATTGGATGATGGAACGCCAGACCAGAGCCGACCGCGGCCATGCTTCGGTGATCAAGACCTGGGAAGATTCCCCCTTTTATGCCCGCACAGCTTTGTCGGCGCGGATGTGGGGCGAGCGAGTCATCGCGGTGCAGGAAAGCATCTCGCTCGACCGGCTGGTCAATCCGGTGATCCAGTTCATGTTGCCTTACAAGATGCCGAGGGAAACGTAGCGCGAGCTTTAGTCAGCGTCGGACGAGGCATCCTTCGCCGCAGCCTTTTCCTTGTCTTTGGCAATCTCGCGGTTGATTGACCATAATTGCCAGAAGCCCAGCCCGAGCGCGATTGTGCCCACAACAATGATTTCGATGAAGCCGTAATTGTCGAGTGGGGCGCTATCCATATCGTTTCTCCTCGCCTGCCCGTTTAGGCGTCAGCCTTTGCCTTGGCAAATTCCGTGATGATCTTCACCGCCTGTGCTGGGTCTTCCTCGTGCGCCAAATGGCCTAGCCCCGCCATCTCTCGTGTCTCGCATCCGGGGATCAGCGCCGCCGCCTGCGTCACCGCCGTTTTGGGGATCGCGGCGTCTTTGCCTGCGCTAACCAACAGGGCGGGCGATGCCAGATTGCCCAGTCTTGCCCCCAACACCTCCAGCCGCCAGTTGGCCATCATCCGGATCGCGCCGTCGCAGTGGCCCGATTTGCTGAACAGGCGCGTGTAATATTTCGCACCTGCTGCGTCGATTTTCGAACCCGTTGCACGCGCGAGGAATTTTGCGGTCTGGCCGGGGGCCCCTGCCATTCGGGAGAAGATGATCGCGACGAACGGGTTGGTGAACAGCATCTTGGCGAGGCTCGGGAAGATTTTTGCGGCGAGGCCCGGGAATGGCATCAATGCTGGGGTGAAGCCGATGAGTGGCGCGCCTTTGTGGTTTTCTGGCCATTTGTGGTCGAGCAAAAGCTGCGCGGCGATGGCGACGCCGGCGCTGTGGCCGACGATGACGTCCGGCGTGAGTTTGAGTTCGTCGAGCAACGCCGCGACCGAATTTGCCATGCCCTCCAGCGTCGGGCTCTTGCCGCTGCCTTTGGTGAAACCGTGACCGGGCAAGTCCATCGCGACGACAGTGTAATGCTTGGCGAGCAAGGGCATCACATCGCGCCAGCTATGCGTTGCCGCGCCGGTGCCGTGGATGAGGAGGCAGACGGGGCCCTGCCCCATTTGCTGCAAATGCCATTCATAGCCGCCCGCGCGGACAAATCGGCTCGTCTCGCGGTTCGGCCAGTCCTTGCCGTCGGTTGCCCAGTCGGGGTAGCGGCTCATTGCGTATGCAGGCTTTCAATCGCTGCGACCATTGCCGCGCTTTGCGCCTGAGGTAATGGGAGGTAGCGGCCGTTCAGCGCAGCGGCCAATTCAGCGGCTTCCTCGCGTGGGCGCGGGGATATGTCGATGACTATGCAGTTCAGCCCCAGCGCCGCCACACCGCGCGCTGCCTGCGTAGCCTCCTCCATCGCCACTGCGCGGTTCGCGCTGCCGTCTATCGCGACATTGCCCTTGCCGTCCGTTAAGATCGCAATCGTAGGCGTTTGTCCAGCGCGCTGAGCCGCCTCGGCCAATTGCTGTGCGGCCATCAGGCCCGCCGCCAAGGGCGTGCCGCCGCCTCCCGGCAACGCTGCCAGCGCCCGGCGAGCGCGAGTCAGCGACCGCGTGGGCGGCAGCAATATCTCCGCGCCCGATTGCCGGAACGCGATGAGCGCGACCTGGCTGCGCTTCACATAGGCCTGCGCGAGCATCATCTCGACCGCGCCTTTCGCCTCGGCGAGCCGCGACAGAGCCGACGAGCCCGAGGCATCGACAGCGAAAATCGTCAAGCTCTCGGTCCGTTGTTCGTAATGCCGCACGCGCAGATCGGATTTGCGGATATGGATGATGCGCATGTCATCGGCGCGCGCCAGTTGGCGGCGGATATTTTGCCACGGCGCTGCGGCGCGCAAGCTGTCGATTAGCGAAAGGCGTTTGCCATTACTCGGGACGCCGGGGCGGCTGCCAAGCGGCCTTCCGCGCATTGCCGATTTCTGTTTTTGTCCCGATTTGCTCCCCTGCCCCTTGCCACCGCGTTTCGTTGCACCGTCAATTTGGTCGAGAATATGCTTGGGGATCGCAGCAGCGGCGGCGTCGAGCAGGATATCCTCTAGGTCGATATCTTCGATCTGCCGATCTTCGTCATTGTTGTCGGCTTCATCGTCCTCCGGCTGTTCATCCTCCGGCTCAGGCGGCGGCGGTTCCATTTGCGGCATCTGCGTTGCGCGCGGGGAGAGGACAAGCCGGACGGCGGCGGCGATGTCTTCGTCGATGGCTTGGGTGCGCCCGTGCAGCGCGGCATGGGCGCGCGCCGCCGAATTTGTGAATAGCAGCGCGCGAACGGAGCCGATGCCGAGTGCTGCCGATGTTGCTGCGATGGCATAGAGTTGCTCCTCGTCGAGCGGCTGGACGTCCGCCAACGCGATTGGTTTTGACGCCTTTACACCGGCAAAGCTTCGCAACGCTGACACATCGCAGTAAAACGCCATCCGCTCGTTCAGCACAGCTGGTGGCGCTTCATCGGGCTCTTGAGAGTCATCGAGTAAGATCGCCGCAACATCGCCGCCGTCCATCGCCTGAGCGATATGCGCGGCGACATTCGCTTGGACTCGCTCGGCCATCGGCACGATGACGACCCCGCCCGCCGCGCTATCGAGCAAGCCAGCGCGCAGCACGCTCTGTCCGCTCGCCAGCGTCGCGGTCAGGTCCAGTCCGCCAAGCAGGCGTTCGGTGTCGACATTGGACGGGATTTTCGCGACGGGTCCGAACTTGGCGATTGCGTCTTTCGCGAAAGCAACCATCCCGTCGCGCACCGGCCCATCGCCGCGCAGGACGATGCCCCCGAACAACGAGGGGTTACGAGCGAAAAGATGAAGCGCCAGTTCCGCGTCGGACACGACCGCATCAAGCGCAGCCGCTTCACTCACCCGAACAGTTCTTCCAGCGCGCGTTCGATCCGCGTTGTCGATCCGGTCTCGTCGAGCACATTGCGCCGCAACCGGTGGCGCAACGCGAGCGGCGCGATTTCTTTCAGATGTTTGCGGGTCACGGTCTTCTTGCCATCCAGCGCCGCCAGCGCCCTGCTGCCGCGCATCAGGGTAAGCTCACCGCGAAGACCGTCTGCGCCGACGGCTTTGCACAAGGTCGCCATATCTTCGAGAATGCTCTCCGGCGTTTCAACCTTGGGGAGCGCCGCCTTTGCCTTTGCAATGCGTTTCAGCACCTTGCCGTCCTCGTCGGCCCACGCCGCCGCAAAACTTGCGCCGTCCTGCTCGTTGGCATCGCAGCGTCTCATAATTTCGACGCGGTCGGCGATATCCTCGGGCGTGCGCACCTCAACCGACAGGCCAAAGCGGTCGAGCAATTGCGGGCGTAGCTCGCCCTCTTCGGGGTTACCGCTACCCACCAACACAAATCGCGCCGGATGGCGGATGCTCAAGCCATCCCGCTCAACGAGATTTTCCCCCGACGCGGCGACATCAAGCAGTAGATCGACAACATGATCCTCAAGCAGATTGATCTCGTCGATATAGAGGAAACCGCGATGCGCCTTCGCGAGCAATCCAGGCTCAAACTGTTTCTCCCCATGCGCCAGCGCGCGTTCGAGGTCGAGCGTGCCAAGCACGCGGTCCTCGGTCGAACCCAGCGGCAAGTCCACGAATGGGACCCGTGCTTTCACGGCCTTCACCTTAGCCCCGGGCACATAATCCGGACTATCGGCAATCGCCTCTGGCGCGCTGTTGAACCGGCACCCCTCAACCACCGAAATCAGCGGCAACGTCGCGGCAAGTGCCCGCGCCGCGGTGGACTTGCCCGTGCCCCGGTCACCAAAAATCATCACCCCGCCAATGCGGGCATCAACTGCGGCAATCAGCAGCGCCTGCTTCATTTCATTCTGACCGACTATCGCGCTAAACGGAAAACTACCCATGATGCTTAGCTAACAGAGAATTGGGTGAGGGCAAGATGCCTTTATACAAGGTGCGCTCCGCCTCAAACTTGGCATTTGGACGGCCTTGATGGCTGGACCGATTTACCCTATCGCTGCCCGTCATATCGACCCATTTTTGCAGGTACGCCCCCACCCAATGCCCAGAAAACGTAAAGCCCCTTCGCGATTTGTCGCGCTGCGCGCGAAGCCGCCGCTCTACTGGGTCAAGTTGGTCGCCATATTTTCAATCACGGGTTATCTGGCTTGGCTGTCGTTCGTCCATGCCGTTGCCAATGTAACGTGGCAGCAAAACCCAGACATGGCGCTGCGGTTTGTGCCAGACCATCCGCTGGCACTTTCGCGAAAGGCGGACGAGTTGTTTGCAGAAAAGCAGGATCCGGCCACGCTCGCGAAGGTGGAGGCGATGGCGAAGCAATCCTTACGCGGCGGCGCGCTCAACCCCGTGGCCATCCGGTTGCTGGGCTATGTGGCAGACGTGCGGGGCGACCAAAAGAGAGCGCGCGAGTTGATGCTGCTTTCGCAAAAAGTTTCGCGCAGGGATTTCGGTACGCAATTATGGCTGATCGAAGATGCAGTCGCACGCGATGACAAAAAGCAGGCGTTGTATCATTACGACATCGCAATGCGGACGACGCCAAGCAGCCATTCGATATTGTTTCCCACGCTGATCAGCGCGCTTGCAGATCCTGAGGTTCGGGCCGGACTTGCGCCATATGTGCGTAAGGGTCCGGGGTGGCTACCGATGTTTTTGGGTGAGGCGATCAACACCGCTGAAAATCCTGCAAATGTGGCTGACCTTTTGGTCAAAACCGGACAAATTTCCGGCGGTGGCGATTATCAGGCCTATTCGAACGCGCTGCTGGTGCAGCTGGCCAGCAAGGGGAAGTATCCGGCTTTCCGGCAATATTACCTCACTTTGCCGGGCAGCGCGGCTGCGACCTTTCAATCCGCGTCCTTGTCTAGGGATACCGTCAATCTTCGTCATCCGGCAGCGGGATGGCAGGTCGTCGAAAGCCCCTCTATTGGCGGGGGATTTTCGCAAGCCGATAAAAACGGTCGCTATAATTTTGCGGCTTTTGCCGGCACTGGCGAGCGTGGGCAGTTGATGCACAAATATATGTTCCTGAAACCCGGCAATTATCGCTTCGCCGCGGGCTATTCTGCGGTGGAAACGGCACCTGACTCGGAAGTACGTTGGGAACTGCAATGTCTTGTCGCTTCAGGGAATGTCAGCAAATGGTTTGTCGCCACACCTGTCAGGCAGGGGAGCTTTGCGAGCACGCAGGATTTCAACATTGGCGCAGATTGCCCCAACCAGTTGCTGGCATTGCAGGTCGCTGGCGGCAGCGGGCAATTGGGTGCGGAGTTCACCTTGCAGTCGGTTGATGTCGTCCGCCGATAGCTACCACAAAAATTAGCTTGGCCGGGAGTGCGTCCAGCCAAGCTCTTCAGGAGAGGGTCTCCTGAAGTGGGAAGCCCTCGGGTCGCTTTTCGTCCCTAGGTAAATTTATGCAGCATGCGCGTGACGCGCGTCACGCCTCAACGTGGGCGGTGCTCAGTCCCCAAGCCCGCTGTGATGAACAACGCAGTTGCTTCGCCTTCGATATCGGCGGTGTGCCAACACCCTGGCGGGTTGATGACATATTCATTCGCGTTGATCGCGACGCTGGTGGTCGAGCCATCGGCATGTTCCTGATGCAAGGTCATCCGCCCCGAAAGGCAGAGAACAACCTCGTCGCCCGAGGGATGCATTTCCCAACTGTCCCAGCTTTCGGAAAAGTGGTGCATCGAAACGAGCCGCCCTTCAGCGCCATCGGTATCATGGCGTTCGCCATAACCTTGATACCAGTCCATGCCGGTGAAAGGCGGTTGCGGCACCGCAGTCGCGCCCAAACCGAGATGAAGCGGATTTTCGAGCAGATTGGGCATTCCGCATTTGTCCTTTCCGGCCAAAGTTGAGGAAGTTGAGCCTACGTCCTACCCCGCAGCCGGGCCCATCACGAACGCGTTCAGTTTGTTGCCATCCGGATCGCGGAAATAGCCGGCGTAAAAGCCTTCACCGCGCGGTCCGGGAGGGCCTTCACAGACCCCGCCATTGGCCAAAGCGATGTCGTAAAGCCGCTGCACCTGATCCTTGTCCTTCGCCTCCAGCGCCACCATCACGCCGTTGCCGACGCTGGCGGCATTGCCGTCAAATGGCTTGGTCAGTCCAATGCCTGCCGCGCCGTCCGGCTTGCCCCATGCGATAAAGCCGTCGAACTCCATCATGCGCGGCGTATCAAGCTCAGCAGCAATCGCGTCATAAAAAACTGCTGCGCGTGGCAAATCATTGGTGCCTAAAGTCACATATCCAATCATCGAATCACTCCTCCAAATGAGGTTAGAACATTACAGGAACATTTGTGAAAGTCAATCGGCCTCTGGGGCAATTTTGTCCTGCGTCCTGGTTTCGAAATCACTAGCATCGTGCCGTTCGTGCAACTGGCTAGCAGGCTCGCCAAAGGACCTGTTGACCATCCGCCCCCGCTTAACCGCTGGTCGCTCGGCAATCTGGTCAGTCCAGCGGACGACGTTTTTATACTCGTTCACGGACAGAAACTCGCCCGCCTCGTAAATCAGGCCTTTGACCAACGCGCCATACCAAGGCCAGATCGCCATATCGGCGATGCTGTATTCGTCACCTGCCATAAATTCGCGGGTCGCCAGATTGCGGTCGAGCACATCGAGCTGCCGCTTCACCTCCATCGCGAAACGGTCGATGGCGTATTCCACCTTGAACGGCGCGTAGGCATAAAAATGCCCAAAGCCGCCGCCAAGATACGGCGCGCTGCCCATTTGCCACATCAGCCAGTTGATCGTCTCGGTGCGCTTGTGATGCTCGGTCGGCAGAAACGCGCCGAACTTTTCAGCGAGATACAAAAGGATCGACCCCGATTCGAACACGCGCGTTGGCTCGGGCGTAGAATGGTCGAACAATGCCGGGATTTTCGAATTGGGATTGGCTTCGACAAAGCCACTCGAAAACTGGTCGCCTTCGTTTATCTTGATCAACCAGGCGTCATATTCCGCGCCGCTGTGGCCGAGCGCTAGCAGCTCTTCGAGCATCACCGTGACCTTCACACCATTGGGTGTGGCAAGCGAATAGAGCTGCATCGGATGTTTGCCGACCGGACGATCCTTGTCATGCGTCGCGCCAGCGGTAGGCCGGTTGATATTGGCAAAGCGGCCGCCATTTTCGCTGTTCCATTCCCAGACCTTGGCTGGCGTGTAATCGGATAATGTCTGGGTCATATGGCTTCCTCTCAAAAATGTGTGACGATCATATGATGCTACTTCCTCAAGGTCTATTGGCTTGGCGAGGCCGTGACATTTTGTTTCACGCAAAGGCGCAAAGATTAATAAGATGGCATCGCAAGAATCTGGGCTTCATCGATGCAAATGGATTCCAGTCGTTTAGATAATCAGCTGCCCTCTTGAAAATCTTTGCGCCTTTGCGTGAGACTAATTTCGTCCAGATCAAGACTGATGTTACGGCATCAAGCGAGGCGGTGGTCCGTCCATAGGCCAAAAATTTAGCAGTTGACGTTTACGTAAAGGAGCGCTTTAATCGCGTGATTAAATCAAGGGAGAGCCAATATGTCCGCCACTGTCGAAATCACCAACGACATCGCCCTGATCCGCATGGATGATGGCAAGGCCAATGCGATTAATTTCGAGATGATTGCGGCGCTGAATGCTGCGCTCGACACGGCGGAGGCAGAGGCGAAGGCGATTGTGCTGGCCGGACGCGAAGGGCGCTTTTCGGGCGGGTTTGACCTCAACGCCTTTGCCAGCCTTGGCGCGGACGGCGTGTATAAATTGCTCGATGCGGGCGCGGAATTGTTGTTGCGGCTCTATGGCGGCCCGTTGCCCGTGGTCGCTGCGTGCACCGGCCATGCGATTGCGATGGGCGTGTTTATCCTCAACGCCTGCGACACCCGCGTTGGCGCGGCGGGCGAGTATAAGATCGGCGCGAACGAGGCGATTACGGGCATGAACCTGCCCATCTTCGCAATGGAACTCGCCCGCGACCGGCTCAACCCGCAGCACCTGACCCGCGCGATGGTGCAGGGCTTTATCTATAACCCCGAAGGCGCGGTCGAGGCAGGCTATCTCGATATGCTGGCCGAAGCGGACAAGGTCGAGGCCAAGGCGATGGCAGTCGCAGGCCAATTGGCGCAGCTTCCCGGCAAAGCCTATGCGTGGAACAAGAAGTCGATCCGCAAGGGCACGCTTGACCGGATTCGGGCGAGCTTAGGCGCGCATCATAAGGTTTGAAAGCTTATCCACCTTTGAAGACGTTAGAGCCGTTAGCCGTAAACTAGCCTTCTACTTCCGGAATCTGCCTTGCAGTAATGTGTATCTCGCCAGTTGACTCGATCGAATGGACTTGCATTTCAAGCCGCTGCCCGCCCACAAACTGTGTTTCATATTCTATGGAGTTGGAGATAGACGAATTTCCGTCAGATTTCTGATAGTTCTTTGCGCGTAGAGCTGGAGCCAATTCATATATTCTTCGCAATACACCGACGAAATCAATTTCTGCGACTCGTGCTAGGCCCCCGTCTGTTTGGAGGTAATAGCAGTCCCCATCTGGATAGGTTGCCCGAAACTGAACTGGCTTTTCCGGGCCTCCTATTATCATGTCTTGGAAAAAATTTGCATGCGCTACCGCATTTAGAAAAGCGTCGCTCGTTGTTACATGGGTCTGATCGTTGGGATTCCAGAGCACCCTCGAATTGCCATCGTGGCCAGCAGGCAATTGCTCGGGCTTCATTCGGCTTACATTTTTTTGGGTATGATCTAGTCGCAACTCGGCGTGCAAAAGCTCGGCCTGATTTGTAATGACATTTATCGCTAAAGGAGCAAAAAGGTCTTTGAGTTCGCCAATTTCCAGAGAGTTGACTTCACGAAGTTCAATACCCGCAACAGATGCGTGTTTCTTTGCAGCAGGTGAGAAACCTGAAGTCGAAACGGCTGTGATTTTATTCAGCTTGAACCGGTCTCGACGGCCTACCAATTGCTCGATCCAAGAAACCGGCGCTGCTCCGCCGCTGGGTCGGTCGCGGCACTCGATAAGCCATGAAAAGTCTGTAGTGCCAACGAGGCCGGAAACCATGACATCGAATTCCGCTATTTGAGCTCCATCGTCGTCAAAAATCTTTGAGTTCGTTTCAACATTCAGGCCCGGCGGAAGCTGGATCGCTTCGATAAATGCCACCAGGCTTTCAAGCTTTTTGCCGTCATTAGGCACTAATTACTGCTCCCGAGCCAACCCCGAACAAGCCTCCGTCACCCAAGCCAGCGTCTCACCATCTAACTGCGGGCCAACCACATCAAGCACCTTGGCGTGATACGCATCCCACCAGCGCAATTCGTCGCGATTGAGGAGGCTCGTATCCACGAGCGTCTTGTCAATTGGCGCGAAGGTCAAAGTTTCAAACCCGAAATAGCGCCCTTCCGCGCCTGCGATCTCGCGTTCCTCGACTAGCACCAGATTTTCGATTCGAATGCCATATTCGCCTTGTTTGTAATAGCCGGGTTCGTTCGACAGGATCATGCCGGCGTGCAGTGGTTCGTCCGCGCCTGCCTGACCGCCCGAGAACTTGGCGATCCGTTGCGGGCCTTCGTGAACGGCGAGGAAGCTGCCGACGCCGTGGCCGGTGCCGTGGGCGTAATCGACGCCTGCTTGCCACAAGGACGCGCGCGCTAGCGTGTCGAGTTGCGCGCCTCTTGTGCCTTCGGGGAAGACCGCCAGTGCGAGCGCGATATGGCCCTTAAGCACGCGGGTGAAGCGGTCCTTCATTTCCGCCGTTGGTTCGCCCGGCCCGACCCAGATGGTGCGGGTGACGTCGGTGGTGCCGTCGAGATATTGCCCGCCGCTGTCGCACAGATAAACGCTGTTGGGTTCGATCCGCCGGTTCGATTTTTCGTCGACCTTGTAATGCGGGGACGCGCCATTTGGTCCGGCGGCGGAGATGGTGTCGAAGCTCAGATCCTTGAGCATGCCGGTGGCTTCGCGATATTCGCGCAGTTTGGCGGCGGCGGAGAGTTCGGTCAGCTCTCCCTTATGCGCCTCTTGAGAGAGCCAGTGCAGGTAACGGCTGAGCGCTGCGCCGTCGCGGGCTTGCGCGGCGCGGTGGCCCGATTGTTCGATGGGGTTCTTGACCGCCTTGGGCAGGATCGTCGGGTCGCGGGCTTCGACGATCGTCGCGCCCGCGTCCTTTAACGCGCCGAAGATTGCAGACACCGCACGGTCGGGGTCGACCGCGATTCGCTTGCCGCTCATCGCTTTCAGCTCGGGCACAAACTCCTGCGGGGTGCGAAGCCGGACGGCGTTGCCGAGATGCGCGCGTACCTCATCACTGACTTTCTCCGGGGCTACAAACAGGTCGGCGGTGCCGTCGGCATGGGCGAGCACGAAGCTCAAGGCGACGGGTGTGTTCGAGACATCCTTGCCGCGCACGTTGAGCAGCCACGCCACCGAATCGAGCGCAGAAATCACCGTGCTGTCGAGCTTGTTCGCGGTCAGCCATTCGGCAACCGCAGCGCGTTTTTCGGCGCTGTTCTGTCCGGCATATTGGTCGCTGTGGACCATCAGCATCGCGTCGCTCTTATCCGGCTGGTCGGCCCAGACAGCGTCGATGGGGTTGCTCTTCACCGCGACCAGTTCGGCGCCCTTGGCGGCAAGCGCCTTGGTTGCGCTTTCGACCCAACCCTTGGTGTGGACCCACGCGTCGTACCCGATGCGCGCGCCTTCGGGGGCATGTTCCTTCAGCCAGTCGGAAATGCTGGTTTGCGGAACGCCGACATATTGCCAGTTGTTGCCATCGACCTGCTCGCGCACCTGCAACGTATAGCGCCCGTCGGTAAAGATCGCGGCTTCCTCGCTCAAGACAACCGCGCTGCCCGCCGAGCCGCCAAAGCCCGTCAGCCAACCAAGACGCTGCGCATAATCGCCGACATATTCGGACATATGCTCGTCGCAAATCGGCACGACGAAACCGTCGAGCTGGTCTTTTTTGAGTTGCGCGCGGAGGGCGTTGAGGCGGGCTTCATAGGTGGACATTGGTCACTTCCGTTCATATGGATATGCAGTCCATATAAGCGAGGAAGGCCTTTCATGAAAGCACTGCTCCCACTGATTTTAGCCACGAGCGCATTATCCTCGCCCGCATTTGCCCAGAAAGAAGCCATGACCGAAAAAACCGCAGCCGAAATCAAGCCCCCTGTCGCTGCAAAGCGTCCGCATCAGGCGACCTATCACGGGGTAATGCTGACCGACGAGTATCACTGGCTGAAGGACCAGAGCTATCCGGTGGTCGATGACAAGGATGTACTCGATTATGTGAAGGCCGAAAATGCCTATTTCGAGGCGCAGATGGCGCCGCAGGCAAAGCTGACCGAAACGATCTTTCAGGAAATGAAGGGCCGGGTGAAGGAGGACGACAGTAGCGTCCCGCAAAAGGATGGCGATTATATCTACTGGTCGAAATTCGAAGAGGGGGCGCAGTATCGCAAGCATTACCGCAAACCTGTTGCGGGCGGTGCGGACCAATTGATTTTGGACGAGAATGCGCTCGCCAAGGGCAAGGAATATTTCCGGTTGGGCGCGGCCGAGGTCAGTCCCGATGGCAAGCTGTTGGCTTACGCCTATGACGACAATGGTTCGGAGCGCTTCGACCTGCATTTCCGCGATTTGGCGACGGGCGCTGAGTTGAAGGATATCATCCCAGGCACGCTGTCGAGTATCGTCTGGAGCAGCGATAGCAAGGGCGTGGTTTATGGCCTCGCCAACGAAAATTGGCGTACCGACAATGCCTGGTATCACCGGCTGGGCGATGAACTGACCAAGGCGAAGCTGCTTTATAAGGAGCAGGATATCGGCTTCGGCGTCGGCGTCGGCCTGACCGCGCAGGAGGACTGGATCGTCATCGGCACCGGCGACAATGTGACGAGCGAAGTGCGGCTCGTGCCCGCCAGCGACCCGACCGCGACCCCGATCATGGTAAGCCCGCGCAAGGTCGGGCGGCAATATTCGGTCGATGTGCGCGATGGCAAATTGTACATTTTGACCAACGACGACCATGTCAATTTCCGCGTCGCGACCGCCAGTCTGAAAGCACCAGGGACTTGGGAAACGCTAATAGCAGGGTCCGACCGGCATTATTTGACTGACATTGCTTTGTTCAAAAATTTCTATGTGACCGAAGGCCGCATCGATGGCCTCGATCAGGTCGAAATCCGCGATTATGCCGATTCGAAAAAGGTCGAGCGGATCAAATTTCCCGAGGCAAGCTATGATGCTGGTCTCGGCGATAATCCGGAATATGACGTAACGAAGTTGCGGCTTGGGTATGAGTCAATGGTCACACCCGGCACGGTGTTTGATTATACGCTGGCTGACAAAAAGCTTGAAACGCTCAAGGTTCAGGAAATCCCGAGCGGCTATGATCCAAGCCAATATGTCACCGAACGCGTTATCATCACCACACGTGATGGCGCGAAATTGCCGGTTTCGGTGCTCACCAAAAAGGGTTTCAAAAAGGACGGGAGCCAGCCGCTTCATCTCTATGCCTATGGCGCATACGGCTATGCGGTGCCTCCCGGGTTCAGCGCCAACCGCCTGTCGATGGTCGACCGCGGCTTTGCTTACGCCATCGCGCATATCCGGGGCGGCGATGACCTTGGCTATCAATGGTATCTCGATGGCAAGCTGACCAAGCGCACCAATACGTTCAACGATTTTGTCGACGCGGCAAAGGGCTTGATCGATTTGGGCTTCACCGCAAAGGGCAAGGTCACCGCGAGCGGTGGTAGCGCTGGCGGCGAGTTGATGGGCGCGGTGGTCAATCAAGCACCCGAGCTTTTCGGCGCGGTGGTCAGCCATGTTGCCTTTGTCGATGTGCTCAACACGATGCTCGACAAGGACTTGCCGCTAACACCCGGCGAATGGCCCGAATGGGGCAACCCGATCACCGACAAGGATTCGTTCGATTATATCCGCAGTTACTCGCCTTACGACAATGTCGAAGCCAAAGCCTATCCGCCGATGCTATGGACCGCAGGCCTCAACGACCCGCGCGTGACCTATTGGGAACCGGCCAAGATGGTCGCGAAATTGCGCGAGATGAAGACCGATGACAATGTGTTGTTGCTCAAGACCAATATGGGCGCAGGGCATGGCGGCAAGTCGGGGCGGTTTGAACGGCTTCGCGAAAATGCCGAGGAAGCGGCGTTCATACTGTGGCAGATGGGAATGGCCGAACCGGAAAAATGAAGCCTTTTGAACGAACCTTCACCGCCACCCCCGCCGACATCGACGAGCTTGGCCATGTCAACAATGCGGTTTGGGTGCGGTGGATTCAGGATATGGCGACTTCGCATTGGCAGGCTATCGCCGCGCCGGAGCATATCGCGGCCTATATCTGGGTGGTGACACGGCACGAGATTGATTATCGCGGCAACATCGCGGCAGGGGCAAGCGTCACCGGACGGACATGGATCGAGAGCCAGCCCAAGGGTGCGCAATTCGACCGGCGGGTCGATTTTGTCGATGGCGCGGGCAAAGTCATCGTTCGCGCCAACACGACCTGGGCGATGATCGAAAAAGCCAGCGGGCGGTTGGCCCGGGTGCGACCGGAGATTGCCGCGCCGTTTATGGCTTAGCTATCCATTACAAGCCGGGGCCCAGCCCCGTACACTGCCACCCGATCTTCGGGATTATACAACGCGCATTTCTTCAAGGACAAACAGCCGCAGCCGATGCAGCCATCCAACCGGTCGCGCGTGCGCTCGAGCATGGCGATTTTATCATCCAGCATGGAGCGCACAGCGCGGCTAATCTTGGCCCAATCATCTGCGTTCGGTGTCCTTTGATGCGGCAATCGCGCCAATTCCGCCGCAATACCCTCTATCGACAACCCCAATGCCTGCGCGATCCGGATGAATGACAGGCGGCGGATATCCGACCGTAAAAAGCGCCTCTGCCCACCAGCGCTGCGAAACGGCTCAATCAAACCCTTTCGTTCGTAAAACCGAATGGCAGACACCGACAGGCCGGTGCGGCTGGCCAGAACACCGATCGAGACGACATCCGTTGCTTTCATCGCAATGCTCCAAAAAATAGCTTGACCTCAACTTAGGTTGAGGTTGCAAAAGAGCCGCGTCAACCCGGAATCGGTCTTTTCCGGGGTCAAATAAAGAAAAGGAAACCGACCTATGGCGCAGAATTTTATCGAACATCTCAATATCACGGTAAGCAACCCGGACCGGACCGCAGACTATCTGATGCGTCTATTCGATTGGCATATCCGCTGGCGCGGGCATGCCGCCAAGGGTGGAAACACCATTCATGTCGGCAACGACCAATTTTATGTCGCCGTATACGCGCTTGAGCTTGGCAAGGCGGAACCGGCCGGCCATCGCAAAGGCGCACCGCTAAACCATATCGGCATTGTCGTGGAAGATCTGGACGAAGTCGAACGGCGGGTCATTGCGGAAGGCTATGAGCCCCATAGTCATGATGACTATGAGCCGGGCAAGCGTTTTTACTTTTTCGACCATGATGGCGTTGAATTCGAAATAATCAGTTATGTTTGACCGGCTTTGCAGGCGGCTGGCTGTACATTTTTTTGGATGGAAGTCCTCTGGATTGCTCGAAAATTCAGGCTTCCGGACCGAAGCAGATCATGCGTCCAATTCATAATCCGGCAGCGAATGGAATGCGTTCCGCAAAGCCTCGCTCCAGCCATCGGAAATCTTTTCGAAATAGCGGTCATCCGCTGTTATCCGCCGTTCATGAAACGCGGCGAACTCGTCATTCTTGTAAAGCATCAGATCGAGTGGCAGGCCAACTGAGAGGTTGGCTTTCAACGTGGAATCGAACGACACCATCAGCAATTTGGTAATGTCGG
>JBGSVG010000034.1:0-7268 GCA_041753095.1 Sphingorhabdus sp.
ATTGCACGGTCGATGGCGGCTATCGAGTTGATGGACCAAAATCTGGTCCCAGCCGTCCTTAACAGCGCCATTTGAACCTGGCAGGGCGAAAATATAGGTTCCGCGTGCCAGCACGGCACAGGCACGCGACTGGATGGTCGAGGTGCCGATGCTTGAATAGCTTAGCCAACGAAAAAGTTCACCGAACCCAGGAATATCCTTGGTTTTTACGCGGTCCAGTGCCTCGGGTGTCACATCACGTCCGGTAAGGCCGGTCCCGCCGGTTGAGATTACGACGTCGATGCGCTCGTCGTCGATCCAGTTGTGTAATCGCGAGGTTATCTTCGCAGTGTCATCACGCAAGATCGCGCGTTCGATAATGTGGTGGCCCGCGGCTGATATGCGTTCGGCAAGGATGTCACCGCTGCTATCGTCATCTGCCGTGCGGGTGTCAGAAACAGTCAACAACGCAATGTTCACTGGCTTGAACGGGCAGCTTTCATCGAGCGGCAATATTGCCTCCATAAGCACGGCGCGATGCGACATGCCCGTTGGCGTCCGGGAATTTGGGCCACAGATATTGAGCGAGGCCATTCATGCTTCCCGATGCCTTGTTCTCGCGCATCTCGTAGATCCAGTAGTTGCGCAGGATGATGGCAACATAGCCGCGCGTTTCCCAATAGGGGATTGATTCGATAAACAGCAGAGGGTCACCATTATCGCGGATTTCGGTATTCCAGCGCGTGACCGGCGTCGGCCCTGCATTATAAGCAGCGATGACTTTCGGCAAAAGACCACCCGTTGACGGCAAGTCGCGCAATTTTTCGAGGTATGACTGACCATATTCGAGGTTGACCGCAGGCCGGTCGAGTTCGGATGCCGCCAATGAAATCCCGCGCGCCCGCGCCATATCCTGTGCGGTGCCGGGACGGACCTGCATCAGTCCGCGCGCTCCTGCGGGGCTTATGACGTCGGTCTTGAACGATGATTCCTGCAATGTGTGCGCGTAAACCAAAGCCGGCTCGACGCGCCAGCCGCCAGTTGGCTCCCAGTTGGGCATCGGATAACGTGCCATCGCATTACTCTGGTCCCGCGAAGGGCCATAATGCCCCATCCAGAACTGGGTCGACGCAAGATTAAGTGACCCAGCCAGCTGCGCCAGATTAGCGTGCTGCCGCGCATCCCCGATTTTGGCTTGATAGCGAAGCGCCTCATCGGCCAGCTTGGTTTGGCCGATTTGGGTAAGGCCGACTGCAAGCACAGCATTCTGCTGGTCTTTCAGACTGTTCCAATCCAGTTTCGACACTTTCGCGGTTTTGCGC
Organism: Sphingorhabdus sp.; assembly: GCA_041753095.1. Taxonomy (GTDB): domain Bacteria; phylum Pseudomonadota; class Alphaproteobacteria; order Sphingomonadales; family Sphingomonadaceae; genus Sphingorhabdus_B. Next base: position 1,302 of record JBGSVG010000034.1, read on the forward strand.
GCAATTGGTTCCATGCCAAGCGACTCGCTTGCCAATAATCCGTAAAATGTTTCAGGAAGCTGCGCTGCACTCTGCATACGCGGCTGCACCTGATGCGGCTGCTTGGCAGCCATCGCGGCGCGCGCGCTCCAGAATAATCCGGCTGCCTTTAAATCGTCATTGCCTGCCTGCCGCGAAACGACATCGAACGCCTCGAATGCGGCGGCATATTCTTTCAGGCGCCATGATGCGAGGCCATATGCCCATGCTGCCTGAGTACCCCATTCACCACCTGCTGCGCGAGCGACACTGGCCAAACGCTTGGCCGACGCGTCGTCGTTTTCGATATAATAAGACCAAGCCACGCGATAGCGCAGTTCGGTCAGTGCTTCGGCTGAAAGCTCGCCTGCTTTGTTTTCGAGCATCCGTTCGGCGGATGACGGGTCATCATTCTTGATGAAGGTCTGTAGTTCGCTGCGCAAAGCATCGCTGGCAATATTTTCAGGCAAATCGCGCTTTGGCGCGCCTCCAAGCCAAGAAAAACGGCGAATACCCGGGCGATCAGGCAGGGCATCGGCACCACGCTTGCGCGCCATAGTCGCGAGTTGCTCGGCTTGGGGAAGATAGGGGGCAGATTGCAAGAGTGCCTGCAACTGCCCCGCTTCAACCTTGGGGCTGTTTGGTGCGAGATACAGTTCTGCGCGGGCCATGGCGGCCATCGGCCCTTCGGGCATCCGGTCAATCAATTTGGACGCATCTTCCCACTTTTGTGCGCGAAGTGCTGCGAATATTTCCGAATAAGCGCTTTGTTCTGATTTGCTGAGGACAGTTGGAGCAGGTTGTGCCGACACAATCGAACGAAAGCCCTCGCTGGTGTTAGCTTGCACCGCTGCAACGGGCGACAGCGCCAAAACCGTAGCAAGGAATTTATATCTGTTCACGAGCCAGCCCTTTTGCGAACATCTGCAAATCTTTCCACGCTTGTGCCTTCATGGCAGGCCGCGCGATTAAAGTTCGCGGATGAAATGTCGTCAGAACCGCCATATTGCTGCCGTCATGGTTAATTTTCCGTAACTCCGCACGCGCTTTCATCAGTTCCTCGTCGAGCAGAGCCTTGCATGCCGTCGAGCCGAGTAGGATCGCGCATTTGGGCTTTACCAACCCGATTTGATGACGTGCAAATTCGGCCAGACTCGGGAGCGCATTTTCAGGAATTTCTCCCGTTGGCGGTACGGTCGTGGCGAGCGGCGTCCAATAGCAATCAGCCAAATCAATATCGATAGCCTCTAGCATCCGCCCTAATAATATGCCGGTTGTGCCGCTTCCAAGTGTTCCAGCCCCAAGCTCGTCGTGATCAGGCAGGTCCGAGATTATCATGACCTCACTTGTTGCAGGCCCGACCGGCGCTACGAAAACTGTGCCAAAATCATTTCCAGGCAAAGCAACGCCGCCTGCTACCATCGCTTTCAGACTGTCGATATCCAACGGCCAATCTACAGCAGGCTTTGCAGGTGAAAGGGGCGGCACTTCCTTCACAGCGGCCGCCGTAATCGGCGATATCTCCATCGCTGCTGCTTTTGCGTCAAGCTCAAGCCAGTTCACTGGCATGTCGCCAACAGCTGCGTCTACCCCGGCGAGTTCCCACCAGCCGTTAAGCGATTCTATCAAGCGGGATGCGGCAATCTGCCCCTGCGGGTCCATATTCTCTTTCAGTCACCGGTTGACGACGGGGTCAATTGCTTGGCATGGCAATTTCCGCAAGCTGTTCGTTTAACGCGATGGCCTGAATGACTAGCGGGGTAAAGGACAAAGGCGATGAGTGAACGGGAATCGATGCCTTATGATGTGGTGATTGTCGGTGCGGGGCCTGCAGGGCTTGCCGCAGCGATCCGTATCAAACAGAAATCGCCTGACACGACCGTTTGCATCCTCGAAAAAGGTTCTGAGGTTGGCGCCCACATCCTGTCGGGTGCGGTAATTGATCCCAAGGCCTTGGACGAATTGATTCCTGATTGGCGCGACCAAGGATGTCCGCTTGCGGAGGTTCCGGTGAACGACAACCAGCACTGGATTTTGACGAAGACGGGCAAGTTCAATATCCCGCATTTCCTGACCCCTGGTTTCATGCACAATAAGGGTACCTACACCGCGTCGCTTGGCAATGTCTGTCGCTGGCTGGCCGGACACGCTGAAAATCTGGGTGTTGAAATCTTTCCAGGCTTTGCTGCTGCCGAAATTCTCTACAATCCGGATGGTTCGGTCAAAGGCGTTGCAACGGGTGATATGGGCATCGCGCGCGACGGTAGCCACAAGGCGGACTATATGCCGGGCATGGAATTGCATGCGAAATATACATTCTTTGCCGAAGGCGTGCGCGGGCATCTGACCAAGTTGTTGAAACCGCAATTCGCTCTCGACAAGGATTGTGAGCCGCAGATTTATGGGATTGGCATCAAGGAATTGTGGGACATTCCAGCTGAGCAACATCATGCTGGCCGGGTTATCCATAGCCAAGGTTGGCCACTAAGCGATGCCAATGGCGGTGCGTTCCTCTATCATCAGGCCAACAATCAGGTTGCGCTTGGGTTTGTTGTCTGGCTGAATTACGCCAATCCCTATCTATCACCGTTCGAAGAGCTGCAACGTTGGAAAACCCACCCGGAGATTAAAAAGATTCTTCAGGGTGGTCGCCGCGTGTCATATGGCGCCCGTGCAATCAGCGATGGCGGATTCCAGTCGGTCCCGAAACTTGCTTTTGCTGGCGGCGCGCTGATTGGCTGCACAGCTGGTTTCCTCAACGTGCCGCGCATCAAGGGTACACATACTGCAATGAAATCGGGGATGTTGGCGGCGGATGCCGCGGTTGAGGCATTGGCCGCCGGCCGCGAGCATGACGAGCTGTCGGCTTATCAGTCGGGCTATGAAAATAGCTGGATTTACAAAGAACTGCAGGTCGCGCGTAATGTGCTGCCACTCGTCGAGAAATACGGTAACTTCTGGGGAACAATGTTCTCTGGCGTCAACATGTGGCTCGAAAACTTCGGTATCCGGATGCCGTTCACGATGAAGCACCATCCTGACCATAAGGCACTTAAGAGGAAAAATGCGGGCACGCCGATCGATTATCCCAAGCCTGATAATGTGTTCAGTTTCGACCGGTTGTCATCGGTGTTCCTCTCGAACACCAACCACGCCGAAGACCAGCCGGTGCATTTGCAGGTCAAGGATATGGACCTGCAAAAGAGTAGCGAATTCATGGAATTTGCCGGGCCGTCGGCACGTTACTGCCCTGCAGGGGTTTATGAGTGGATTGAGGAAGACGGCAAGGAACCTCGGTACCAGATCAATTCGCAAAACTGCGTCCATTGCAAGACCTGCGACATCAAAGACCCGAACCAGAATATCAACTGGGTTACGCCGGAGGGTGGCGGTGGGCCCAACTATCCCAACATGTAAGCTTGCGTTGCTCGCCGGGTTGGCCGTTTTGCCATTTCCGGCTTTGGCGTCGAAGGCCCCGCCCGCTGAGCAATATGTTGCAGCGCGGATTGCTGAAATCAGCCATGAAAACAATGAAGCTTTGGCGATATTTCTGAAGCTTTATAAGCTTTCGCCCGACAGCCCAATTTTGGCCGACCGTATTTTTGCAACCGCCATCAGGTCAGGCGATATGCCGTCGGCCGTGCGGGCCGTGCGGGCACAGGAATTGAGCGGCGCCGTTTCCAGCGAGGCACCCCTGCTGCTTTTTGCCGACGCATTTAGGCAGAAAAAGTGGAGCATGGCATCGCTTGCCGTTGACGAGCTTTCGGAGCGGAGCACGTTCTCGTTTATGGCCCCAGTTTTGCGCGCATGGCTGTCGGTGGCGCAGAATGAGGCTTATGAGCTGCCAGACGCATCGGCGTCGGATGATGCGATGTTCGATTATTATGCGACCGACCAGCGCGTGTACCTGCTTCTTGCGACCGGACAAATCGCGAACGCGAAGCTCGGCCTTCGTAACATGGCGTTGGTTGGCGGTGATCCGATGCGCGATCTTTACCTCACGGCCGCCCCAATTGTTGCGGCTTCAGGGGACAAAGCGTTTTCGGAAGCTTTGTTGGGAACAGCCCTTGGCTCAGACGATATAGGTACTCCCAAAGTAGCACCAACACGTGGCCGTTCGCTTCGGTTGACATCCGAACAGGGACTCTCTGCGCTTCACAATCGGGTCGCATCTGCCTTGTTAGAGCAACAAATCACCGAACCAGCATTAACACTCGCCCGCATTGCGAGTTGGTACGATCCGGGCAACGACGCGGCGCGCATTACGACCGCGCAAGCGCTACAGGAGATGGGTGACCATAACGCCGCGCTCGTATTGCTCGATTCTGTCGCTGTGACGTCACTTTATTGGCCAAATGCAGTTGCTTCAAAAGTTGCGACGCTTCAAGCTGGCGGCAATACGGAAGGCGCCTCACAGATTGCCAGCGAGGCCTCGGCAACCGCTCCAGACTCGTTGCGTTTAGCTACTTTAGCGGCACAAACCCGCCAAATGGGGGGGCAATGGGCGGAGGCGGTCGCACAATATCGGCAGATTGTAGCACGTTCCGAGCAGGGCAGTTATAGCCCTCGGCAACAGGCAGACTTTAGGCTGTTGCTCGCATCGTCGCTCGACGGCTCGGGCAATTGGGATGAAGCAAAAAAAGAGTTGGAGGCCGCCCTCATCCTCGATCCCAACAACGCGCGTGCGTTGAATTATCTCGGCTATGCGCTTTTGGAACGCAATGAAGAACCCGTGCGCGCCGCGCAGCTTGTTGTAACGGCCTATAAGCTCCAGCCTGATTCCGCCGCGATAACCGACAGCATGGGTTGGGTCCATTTTCAACAGGGCCGGATAAACGATGCTGTTCTGCTATTAGAAAAGGCAGCCAAAGCCAGCGGCAATGACCCGGCAATCAACGAACATCTCGGAGATGCCTATTGGCAGGCAGGACGCAGGCGTGATGCGCGTTATGCATGGCAAGTGGCCGCCGAGGTGGCCGAAGCAGAATCCGCAGTCCGCATCCGTACCAAAATCGATGTCGGGCCCGCAGTAACTCGTCCGCTTCGCTGATGCCAGCCGCAAGCGAAAATGCATATGCCAAAATCAATCTGGCGCTGCATGTCCGGCGGCGGCGCGATGATGGCTATCATGAACTCGAAACTTTGTTCGCTTTTGCCGAGGACGGCGACCGGTTAACGGTGACGCCTGCCGATGAGGACCGGCTGACCATTAGTGGTGAATTCGCCGCAGGCTTGACCACCGGACCCGATAATCTTGTCCTGAAAGCTCTGGCATCTGTACGCAAATCATTGCGCGCGGCGCACCTAAAGATTCCGCCGCTTGCCGTGCACCTCGAAAAGAAATTGCCGGTTGCCTCGGGTATTGGCGGTGGTTCGGCTGATGCTGCGGCATTGATACGATTGGTAGAGCGACATTTCCAGTTGGGCTCTGATAACCAGACGCTATTGCGCGCGCACCTCCATCTCGGGGCGGATGTTGGCGCCTGCATCGTGAGCCAGACGCAGATCGGGCTCGGGACCGGGGACGACCTGCACATGGTCGACGCGGACGAACTCAAACACCAACCCCTGCTTCTGGTTAACCCCCGCATTCCTCTCCTTACACAGCAAGTGTTCGCAGGATGGGATGGAATTGATCGTGGTCCGATCCCAAACGTTCCAGCTTCGCACATAGCATTTGCAGGACGCAACGACCTTCAGCCGCCTGCTATCGCTTTGGTACCCGAAATTGGCGAGATTTTGACCTTGCTGAACGAGCAGGATGGCAGCGAGCTGGTCCGGATGTCCGGTTCCGGTGCGACTTGTTTCGCGATCTTCTCAACAACCGAGGCGAGGGATGCTGCGCGCGATCGAATCGGCAAAGCTTGCCCTCGATATTGGATGATGGCATCCTCGATAAGATGAACGATCCTTGGGTCATCCTCGGGCAACCCTCCAACGGTGGCATTT
>JBGSVG010000035.1:0-1728 GCA_041753095.1 Sphingorhabdus sp.
GTTCCCCGAACTCGCCGACGCCAGCGCCCTCCGCCCCGAAGTGGCGAGCCAAATCGATATGGTCATCGTTCGTGAACTCAACGGTGATGTCTATTTCGGCGAAAAAGGCATGCGCACAACCGCCGACGGCAAGCGCGAAGGTTATGACATCATGTCCTATAATGAAGACGAAGTGCGCCGTATCGCCTGTGTCGGGTTTGAAACCGCAATGGCGCGGAACCGGAAATTATGCTCAGTCGATAAAGCCAACGTGCTCGAGACGTCGCAGCTCTGGCGTGACGTCGTGATTGAAACCCAAGCCGAGTACCCCGAAGTCCAACTAAGCCATATGTATGTCGACAATTGTGCGATGCAGTTGGTGCGCAATCCTGGCCAGTTTGACGTAATCGTCACGGGCAACCTGTTCGGTGACATATTGTCCGATCAGGCAAGCATGTGCGCTGGCTCCATCGGCATGCTTCCCAGCGCCTCACTCGATAGCAACCAGAAAGGGCTCTATGAGCCAATTCATGGCAGCGCACCGGATATTGCCGGGCAGGGTAAAGCCAACCCGCTTGCGACGATTTTGTCTGCTGCGATGATGCTGCGTTATTCGTTGGGCTTGCCCGATGTTGCTGACCGCATCGAAAGCGCCGTGGCCAAAGCACTGGCCAATGGCGCGCGTTCGGCGGACCTTGGCGGCAACATGTCCACCAGCGAAATCGGCGATGCCGTTCTTGCTGCCTTGACCTGACCTTCACACTCCCCGAAAAGCGAACCATGAAGAAAACCACCGGTCTGAATCGCGAAATCACGAGTAAATGGCGGCCTGCCACGCAGGCAGTGCGCGGCGGCACGTGGCGCAGCGAGCATGGCGAGACGTCGGAGGCGCTGTTCCTCTCTTCGGGCTTTACCTATGACGATGCCGAAACCGTAGCCGCGCGTTTTGCCGGTGAGGCCGAGGGCATGACCTACTCACGTCTGCAAAACCCGACGGTGCAGATGCTCGAAGAGCGCATCGCGTTGATGGAAGGTGCCGAGGCTTGCCGTGCTCAGGCAACCGGAATGGCGGCGATGACGACGGCGTTGCTCTGCCAATTGTCGCAAGGCGACCATGTCGTTGCCGCGCGCGCGGCCTTTGGTTCCTGCCGTTGGTTGACCGACAATCTGCTACCGAAATGGGGCATCAGCACCACGACTATCGACAGCCGCAATAATGACGAATGGCTGGCCGCGATCCAGCCCAATACCAAGGTTTTCTTCTTCGAAACCCCCGCCAATCCGACGATGGATATAGTCGACATGGCTTATGTCTGCGGGCTGGCGAAGGAGCACGGGATCACCACGGTGGTCGACAACGCCTTTGCAACGTCGGTGCTACAACGCCCGATGGATTTCGGCGCGGATGTCGTCGCCTATAGCGCGACCAAGCTGATGGACGGGCAGGGGCGCGTACTCGCTGGCGCGGTTTGCGGGTCGCAGAAATGGATCGACGAGGTGCTTTTGCCGTTCCAGCGCAACACCGGACCGAACCTGTCGCCGTTCAACGCTTGGGTGGTACATAAGGGTCTGGAAACGCTCGAACTGCGAGCGATGCGGCAGTCTGAAAACGCGCTGGCCGTCGGTAAATTCCTAGAGAAGCGCGTGCCGGTCATGCTGCACCCGGGTCTTGCCAGCCATCCCCAGCATAATCTGGCAATGAGCCAGATGAAAGCCTGCGGTCCGATATTCTCGTTCGAACTCGACGGC
>JBGSVG010000036.1:0-3428 GCA_041753095.1 Sphingorhabdus sp.
GATTATGCGGATAGTTTCGACGACGGCGAACGCGACTGATTTTGCGCTTGCCAAGGGGCGCATAGCCTCTCTATAGGCTGCGCTCCCACGCGGTTTTGCCGTGTAGCCCGAGTAGCTCAGGGGTAGAGCAGCGGATTGAAAATCCGCGTGTCGGTGGTTCAAATCCGCCCTCGGGCACCATTTTTTGCGTATAAAAATCATGCGGAGCATGATTTAGCGAAAACTGCTAAGCGCAAGCGCGGGTGGCACCTCTCCCACGAGAACAGCATTTGCAGCATAGACCTTTGGCGGGTCAGCCGGAGTTGCTGCAAACAAAGAAAAAGCCGGAGCAGCAATGCTGCCCCGGCCATCTCCCCTTTGTGAGAAGTGCTTATCAGAACTTAAAGCGCGCCACGGCACCATATGTGCGGGGTGGGCTGGGATAACCAGAAACGGTTCCACCCTGTGCAACCCCGTCAAACACGGTCAGGATATACCGGCTGTCGAGCAGATTTCTCGCCCAAAGACCGATTTCCAGTCCGTTTTCCAAAGCCAAGGTGGTCGAGGCATTCACGAGATTCACTTCGCGGCGGAAGTTATTTGGTCCGAAGGTCGGCAACCCGTTGTTGATCTTTGTATTGCTCTGGTGATTGTAGTCGATGCGGCTAATCAAACGATTTCCGCTACCACCGAATTCGTGCGTGTAGGTCGCTGAGGTAGAGATGTTGAACTCGGGAATGCCCGCAGGTGTTTCACCTGTCAGATCGCCAACGGCACTTTTTGTGAACTTGTCGAACAGCGGATCAAGATACGTCATGGCAAAGGTGAATGCGAGACCTTCGGCCGGCGTTATTCTGGTATCCAGCTCAAAGCCACGAACCGATTGCTCTTCGGCGTTGCTGAGTCCGAAACCGGTACCGGTGAACGAGAAGCTTTGGAAGCCCTTTAGCGTTTGGTCGAAAAGAGCGAGGTTGACCGTCAGACCAGGAAATTGTGCTTTGAGGCCAAGCTCGTACACGGTTGCATCTTCTGGTCCGGCGAACCGCGAACCGGTCGCGAGGTTAGGAACTGCAAGACCCGCATCAATAATTGGCGATGAAGGAGCGAGGAATGTCGAACCCCGAGTGCCGCGAATGAAATCGGTCGAAGATGGGCGACTGTCACGCGACAGGTTAACTGAGCTTGCCTTGAACCCTGTGGCATAGCTGAAGTACGCATTGATGTTGTCAGAAACATCATATGCAACGCGCAGCGTATAGCTCAGGTCATTGTCGCGGGTTCTGCCATCTTCGACGGCGTTTGGTATATTCAGGAAAGGCGGTTGGAACTGGAACGCCTGCAGCGCCAGTAACGGATTGGCGGCGGATGTAGCAGCCGCAGCCAATGCCTGCTGGTTCAACACAGGCAGCAGCAAAAACTGGGCGCGGTTGGTAACCGTGCCGCCTGACGCGAGTGTGATAAATGCATCTACAAGATTAATCCGTCCCAATTCATCGAAGGACGTTTGGCTCAGCGCAAAATTCTTCTTATCTTTGGTGTAGTTAAACCCGGCTGTGAATACGAGGCCGTCTGTTGGCTCGAAATCGAGCGTTCCGAAAACGGACCACGACTTGTTATCCAGCGAATAGGTTTCCGCCGTCAACGGTCCGGGCGAAAAGATCGAATTTTGTGGCAAGCCAAGTGCAGTTTCTACACCGTTAAACAACAGAGGATTGCCGCCGAGCAATGAGAAGAACAGGCGGCCGTTTGCGCCGGTCGTAAGCGTGCTGTCCTGAGTAACCGATTCGTCAAAATAGAATCCGCCGAGCAGAAAATTGAGCGGCCCGTCAAAATCGGATGTCAGCCTTAATTCCTGAGTCAGCGTTTTAACCTGCTGATCGCGTGTCTCACTGACGATGTCGGCACTGGTAAAATCGACATCCTGATCGACGAAGTTCTTCAACTCTCGATAGGCGCTGATGGAAGTTACGGTAAGCGGACCGGTTTCCCAATCTACTTGGACCGAACCGCCATAGCTGTCGAGTTTATTGACAGGCTCACGGTTCAGATAGGTATCATAGCTATAGAAATCGGTGCTAAGTGCGCCACCGACGCCGAATATCGCGGGGGCTGTTGGCCCTGCAACCAGAGTGCTGACCGTGCAGCACACTTCGTCGATTTGCGAATAATCCGCCATCGCACGAATTTTTAGCGTTTCGGTCGGCTCAATCAGCAACTGACCGCGGGCCGACCAGCGGTTACGGTCTGAAAGCTCTTTGTCGAGGTTTACGATTCTGGCGTAGCCGTCGCGTCGGTTGTAACTTCCATCCAGGGAGAATGCGACATTCTCAGCAATCGGGCCAGTAATATCACCCTTGATGGTGAAAGCATTGAAATTGCCATAGGTTGCCTCGACGCTGCCGCCGAATTCATATTGCGGGGAACGGGTGATAACCGAGATAACGCCTGCCGATGCGTTTTTACCGAAAAGCGTGGATTGTGGTCCGTTTAGAACTTCGATGCGCTGGACATTCGCGAGATCGTTCAATGACGACGCCGAACGCGAACGGAATACGCCGTCAATAAACACGCCAACCGATGGTTCGATGCCGAAGTTGTTGTCGCCATTGCCGAAGCCGCGAATGATGAACGTCGATGACGACGAGTTCTGCAACTGGCTTACTCGGAGCGACGGAGCGACAGTTTGGAGGTCGAGAACATCGCGAATTTGCGCCTGCTCGATCGTCTCGCCGGAGGTAACCGATACCGAAATTGGAATTTCCTGCAGCGTTTGTTCGCGCTTTGTGGCAGTTACGATTATGACGTTTTCATCGGCGGCTTCTTCAGCCTGTGGGGCTTCGTCCTGCGCATAGGCGGTTGAGGCAAGGCCCATTGACGCAATACTGATAGTGGATAGCATAGCCGTCTTGAAGACGCGGTTTCCCAATTTCATGTTTCTCTCTCCTGTTTGGTCGGTCCCGGTTTTTCCGGGTTTTTCTTGGGGATGATTTTTATTGCCCCCCAGCATCCCACTGAGCTGCCGAAAAGCATTGCTGCAGCAATATCGAGATAAATGCTGCGCAGCAATCACTTAGTTGCCGTGTTGAAAATATCGTCACCAAGGTGACAAAAATACAACTTTGTAGCGGTTTGCCGCCAATCGGCTAAGACGGATGGTGATGGCCAAAATGCGAAAAAAGAGTGACCTTCCCAGCAAGATTTGCCTGCAGTGCCAACGTCCGTTCACATGGCGAAAAAAATGGGCGAAGGACTGGGATAACGTCCTCTATTGTTCGGACACCTGCCGTCGCAAGCGCTAGAATTTCCACGCGTCTGGCAACTACGTAAATTGCCGCACGTAGATTCCCACGCCCCGATATTGCCTTATCGCAACTCGTCGATTTTTCATCACGCTATCCAGTGAATGTCCGCACCCCGGCGGGCAGACGATATTCTCGGGCCCGCGAACA
>JBGSVG010000037.1:0-8315 GCA_041753095.1 Sphingorhabdus sp.
GTAAGGATGGTGCTATTGAAGGGGCATGGCCGCGATGTCGGCGGCTTTATATTCTACACCAACTTTGAAAGCCGCAAGGCAATGCAGCTAGCCGACAACACCAATGTCGCGCTGCTTTTCCACTGGAAGTCGCTTCGTCGCCAGATCCGTATCGAAGGCGAAGCAAACCCGGTCGATGACGCCACCGCTGATGCATATTTCGCCACCCGCTCACGCAATTCGCAGCTGGGGGCTTGGGCATCAGACCAATCGCGGCCGCTGGCGGACCGTGCCACGTTCGAGAGGCGCTTTGCCGAAGTGGAGGCCCGTTTTGAAGGACAGGATGTTCCGCGTCCACCGCATTGGTCGGGCTGGCTGGTGACGCCGGACCGCATCGAATTCTGGCAAGATCGGGAGTTCCGCCTGCACGAACGCTGGCTGTACGAACGCGACGGCGATGACTGGTCGAGCGGGATGTTGTATCCGTGAGTTTGGCCCATAACCATCATCACCATGCGCACGGCGCACTGACGACCAAGGCGGCGTTGGCGAGTGTCAGCATGGCGTTGTTCCTGCTTGCACTCAAGATCTACGCAGCTGCGGAAACGGGGTCGGTGGCATTGCTGGGGTCGTTGGCAGACACAGGCTTTGACGTTCTCGCATCGTTGCTGACATTATTCAGCGTGCGCTATGCGGCAATGCCCGCCGACGACGATCATCGCTTTGGGCATGGCAAGGCCGAGGCCCTTTCCGCTTTAGTTCAAGTTGTATTGGTGATTGTGTCAGCCCTTTTTATCGGCTGGCGCGCGGTCGTGAGGCTTGGTAGCGGCGAGAGCACTGCGCATCCCGAATATGGCATCGGCGTGTCGCTGATCGCCATAGTCGCGACGCTCGCTTTGCTCGCTTATCAGCGACATGTGGTCAAAAAAACTGGATCGGTCGCTATCCACGCCGACCATGTGCATTATCAAAGCGACCTACTTTTGAACGTCGCAGTGATTATAGCAATCGTGCTCGATACGATGCTGAATGTTCGCGGCGCGGACCCACTCTTCGGCATCGGCATAGCGCTGTGGCTGCTCTGGGGAGCCTACAAGGCCGCACAAATGGCGCTCGACCAATTGCTCGACCGGGAGTGGCCGCAGGCAAAACGGCAGCGATTTCTTGATGTCGCGATGCGCCATCCCGAACTTAAGGGCATCCACGATATGCGGACGCGATCCAGCGGCGCGCATGATTTTTGCCAGTTCCATGTGTGGGTCGATCCGGACATGACGGTGATGCGTGCACATGAGATTATGGATGAGGTCGAAGAAGCGTTGATGCACGAATTTCCTGGCGTTGAAGTGCTCATCCACCCCGACCCCGAAGGCCATAAGGACGAAATGGGTTACATCCCTTCAGAAACCGTCGAACACCACGAACATGACGAGCATCACCACCATGACTGACCTGCCTTATTATCATGTTGACGCCTTCGCTGATCGACCATTTAGCGGCAATCAGGCAGCCGTGATGCCGCTCGACGCGTGGCTCGATGATGCAACGATGCAGGCGATTGGCGAGGAAAATGCTTTCGCCGAAACCGCCTTTTACATTCCCGACGCCCGCGGCGAGGCGGACTTTGAACTCCGCTGGTTCACGCCGTCGGTTGAAATTCGACTCTGCGGCCATGCTACATTGGCGAGCGGACATATCATCCTGAGCCAAAATCCGGATATGGAACGCGTGACTTTCCGAACGCGCAAGGCCGGGATCTTGGAAGTGCGGCGTGAGGCCAATGGTTATGCCGTGGCGTTGCCTGCCATCCTCACCGAAGCCGTCGACATGCCTGAAATATTGTCTGCCATGGGCGGCAAGCCGCTATCGATGCACCGCAACCCCGATCATTATAATCTGTTTCGCTATGCGACCGCCCAAGAGGTGCTGGCGCTCAAGCCCGATATGAAGGCGCTGGCGGCATTTGGCGACGACAGTTTCACCGCCACTGCTCCGGGCACAGACACCGACATCGTCAGCCGCGTTTTCGTTCCGGGCGCTGGCGTGGATGAAGACAGCGTGACCGGAAGCGCCCACGCCGTGCTGACGCCTTATTGGGCAGCTGAACTTGGCCGCGATAGCTTTACGGCTTATCAGGCCAGCGCGCGGGGCGGATATCTCGGGTGCAGGCTTGAAGGCGACCGGGCGTGGCTTTCGGGCAAATGCTTCACTGTCGTAAAGGGCACATTCAGCTTGGGCTGACCAATCAGGCTTCCATTATTCATACAGGAGACTTCATGCAGAAATCATTGGCCCTAGTCGCAGCTTTCGTTCTGACCCCGGTCGCGATGGCTCAAACTCCACCACCAGTGGCACCCGGCGGCGGGATGCCCAGCCCTGAACAAATTTTTGCGTTCATGGATGCCAATAAGGACGGCTTTATTGCCAAGGACGAAGCCAAGGGTCCGTTGGAACAGAATTTCGACTATGTTGATGGCGACAAGGACGGCAAGATTTCGCCCGACGAGTTAAAGACCGTCATGGCCGCGATGCGACCACCCGAAGCGCCGCCTGCCGACGCTGAAAAGCCAGCCGAATAAAATAAAGGCGGCTGGTTATTCGCCAGCCGCCTCTTTTCTTTTAGGCGACAGTCGCCTTGTTGATCTTGCCTGGCTTCGCAGGTGGTTCGCCCTTTGGCAGCGCATCGACATGTTCCATGCCGCTGATCACATTACCCCATGCAGTATACTGGTTGTCGAGGAACGTCGCGTCGTCAAAGCAGATGAAGAACTGGCTGTTGGCGCTGTTCGGGCTCGATGAACGCGCCATCGAGCAGGTGCCGCGAACATGCGGCTCAGCGTTGAATTCCTGCGCCAGATCGGGCTTTTTCGAACCGCCCATGCCGGTGCCGGTCGGGCAACCGCCCTGCGCCATGAAGCCGGGGATCACGCGGTGGAAGGTGATGCCATCGTAAAAACCTTCGCTCGCCAATTCCTTGATCCGCGCAACATGGTTTGGCGCAAGGTCGGGGCGAAGCTTGATGACAACGTCGCCGCTGTCGAGGCTGAGGGTTAGTGTTTCGTCGGCCATATTTCTGTCCTTTGGCTACCGGGTGATGTTGCGCGATGCCCTAGGCGATGCGATGCGCGGTGGAAAGCCAAAATCATTGCTTTTTGAGATGGCCTGCTTAGGAGGGGCGACGATCACCTCCAACCAAGGGAAAGGCCGCACATGACCAGCGAAATCGCCAATCCCGAAATCCTCGCCGACGACATCGTCGAAACGCTCGACGAAGACAACCGGCTGACCCGCGACTTTGTCGACCGCGTGCTTGATGCGGTCGAAGAAGGTGACTTGGTCGAAGCGCACCGGCTGGTCGAACCGCTGCACGAAGCCGACATTGCCGACCTTTTCGAGCTGACCCCGCGCGACCGGCGCGGCGAACTGGCGATTGCGCTTGGCGACCTGATGAGCGCCGAGGTGCTGGCCGAGGTCAATGATTATGTCCGCGAGGATATTATCGACGCCCTGCCCGCCGCTTTGGTCGCCGACTTAGCCGGACAGCTCGATACCGATGATGCGGTAGCGATTATCGAGGACATGGAGGAGGAAGACCAGCAAGCCGTCCTCGCCGAGCTCGACCCCGAAGACCGCGCAGCGATTGAAGACGCGCTCTCCTATCCTGACGAGTCTGCTGGTCGCATCATGCAGCGCGACTTGGTCGCAGTGCCGGAGCATATGACGGTCGGGCAGCTTATTGACTATCTGCGCGACCATCATGACTTGACCACAGATTTCTGGGAAATTTTCGTCGTCGACCCCCAGCATAAACCGGTCGGCACCTGCAAACTGAGCTGGATCATGCGCAGCCAGCGCAATGTGCAGGTCAACGAGCTGATGCAGCGTGAGCAGACCTTGATCCCAGTCGATATGGATCAGGAAGAAGTCGCGCTCCGCTTCCAGAAATACGCGCTGATTTCCGCTGCGGTTGTCGATGAATCCGGCCGCTTGGTCGGTGTCATTACAGCGGACGACATCGTGCACATCATTCAAGAGGAAGCCGATGAGGATTTCCTTCAGCTATCGGGTGCCGGTGAAGGCGATATCAACGAGCCTATTTCCGACAGTTACAAAGCACGCGTCCGCTGGCTGATTGCCAATCTGGGCACGGCGATGGTGGCCAGCTTCATCATCGCACAATTCGGAGCAGCAATTGAGACCATGGTCGCTTTAGCGATACTGATGCCGATTGTTGCTTCGATTGGCGGCAATGCGGGTACGCAGACGCTGGCTGTGACGGTGCGCGCGCTGGCCACCAACCAGCTAACCCAATCGAACACCGTCCGCTCGATATGGCGCGAGATACGCGTCGCATTGTTGATTGGCGCAACGATTGCGGTGATCGCCGGACTGGGTGCCGGGTTGATTTTCAGCAACTGGACGCTCGGCGGGGTAATCGCGGCGGCAATTTTGTGTAACATCACCTTGGCTGGACTGTCTGGCGTCGCCATCCCTGTTTTGCTTGACCGGCTCGATCAGGACCCGGCCGTCTCGAGTTCGATTTTCGTAACGATGATAACCGATTCCATGGGTTTCCTGATTTTCCTGGGCCTTGCGGTCACCAGCGGTCTTGCCGGTTAGAACGGCAACCCCCAAATACCGCCTATGCCACTTAACATGACCAAGATCGCCTTTGGCGCGGAAAGCCCGAAGCACCTGCGTCAGCGGCTCGCGGCTTACGCCGAGGGCGGCGAGGTGCGTTTGACCACACGCTATTTGCCAAAACGCGTCGCGGAAATGGAGGGCGGGTCTTTATACTGGATCCACGCGCACACGATTATTGGTCGCAGTCCGATATTGGGATTCATGGAAAATGGTAGCGGGCGATATTGGATTCGTCTCGAACCGCGCCTGATCCCGGTCCGTTCAAAACCCAAGCGCGCGCATCAGGGTTGGCGTTATCTGGAAGCAAAAGATGCTCCGCCAGACATGGATTCGGTGGATGCCGATGGCCGCGATGAGATGCCAACCAAGATGTTAGGTGATCTCATGAAAATGGGACTAGTTTGACGAGTCTGCTTGTAAAGAGCTCTGGACATATATACTTCGACCCTGTAAAGAGCTCTTTACAGGGTGCGGATTAACCGGATCATGTAAGGTAAGTGGTTGGAAAACAGGCTCAAAGAGTTTCGGTTGGCAGAAAACCTTAGTCAGGGCGAACTTGCGCTCCGACTGGGGGTCTCTCGTCAGACCATCAACGCGGTTGAAACCGATAAATATGATCCCAGCCTTCCGCTTGCCATGCGAATGTCGAAACTGTTCGGTGTTCCTGTGGACGCGATTTTCATCGACCATTGGATGCCGGGTGAAGGAGAAGGTCAATGATGGCAGGCAAACAGGAGCAGGCTGAAATCGGCGAAGGCCGGAGCACCAAAAAGTTCGTGATCCAACTGGTCGGCGGTGGATTGTTCGGTTTCCTTTTCATGATGGGATTGGACTATTTTGTCGATTTGGACACCCTCTTCGATAGGCTGTCAGGCCCTGAAATCATCGCCTTCACCTTCGCCACTATATATAGCCTGATAGCCCTGATTGTTCTTGCCATGTCGGCCAGCCGAACATTATTCATGACCAACCATCGGCATGAAGGCACAAGCGAGGTCGAGTTTTCCGAAGTCAAGCCGATGCTCCGCTGGTCATCAGTATGTTTGTTAATCTATGCCGCCGCGCGTCTGTTGTTGGCGCTGGCAAGTCAGGCGACTGATAGCCAAAAAATTCTCATTTTTTGGGGCGTCGCCATCGCGATGCTCGCCCAAACCGCGATATCGGCATATTTGTGGAAGCAATATGACGAACTTTATCGCGGCGTCACGCGCGAGAGTTGCGCAACTGCATTCGTGATCTCTGAAATACTGCTATTCATATGGGTCGCGGCCACTTTATGCGGTCTGCCCGTGACATTTGATCCGCTGGCGGTCGTTGTGACAATCACCGGTATCTACTGGGGATCGTCGATGTGGTACATCACCAAGCGGGGAATGGTTTAACCAGTCGCTTCCGCCTCCGCGACTGCCTCAGCGCGCTTGACCAAAATCTTGTCGATCCAGTCTGCCAGAGTCTGTGCATCCTGAGCGCCCGGAATCATGAAGCGCTGATCGATGATGATGGCGGGAACACCAGTGATATTGTTGTCGCGCCAATGGCCCAACTCCACGCGGACTTCATCGGACAGGGCTTCATCGGCTAGCCACTCGGCCACATCCTGCCGGTCGCAACCAGTAGAGACCGCAACATCGATAAGTACCTCGTCATCGCTGACATCGCGATTATCCTGAAAATAAGCGGCGAATAGCGCCAGTTTAAGAGCGGTTTGTTCGCGCCAACCCTTTTCGTCTGCCACACGGCGCAAAAGCTTGTGCGCCTTGAACGTGTTGTAAATCCGCCGGTTATCATGACGCCCGAATTCAAAGCCGAGGCTCGCACCAAGCTCTCCAATCCGGTCACGATTGGCTTTGCTTTGATCAGGCGTAGCACCATATTTTTGTGCAAGATGCTCGGCGACGTCCTGACCTTCAGGCGGCATGTTCGGGTTGAGCTCAAACGGATGCCACCAGATGGCGGCGTCCACCGGCTGAGCGAGCATCGCCAGCGCCTTTTCGATTTGCTTGTAGCCGATGATGCACCAGGGACAGACGACATCGGAAACAATATCAATGCGGAGCGGAACGGTTTCAGTCATAAGTTGGTCACCCAATGTTTCAGCAGGCTATGTGCGATGGCGAATGGAGGCGGGGCGTTGAAGCGCCGGCCGTCAATGCCCTCCAGCGCGGCGCGCGCTTCTTCCTTGGTCACCCACATCGCGTCTTCGATCTCTGTGGTGTCGAGCGTCAATTCGTCGCCTTCTGCATCGGCAACGCACGCAATCATCAGCTGTGATCCGCCAAAGGGCCACGGCTGGCTGGTGACATAGCGCACCGCGCCGCAGGTCACGCCGGCTTCCTCATGGATTTCACGGCGCACGGCTTCTTCGACGCTTTCGCCGGGTTCGAGGAAACCAGCCAGTGCCGAATAATTGCCCGGTGGAAAGCGCGACTGACGGCCAACCAATGCCTTGCCTTCATACTCGGCGAGCATGATGACGACCGGGTCCGTGCGCGGAAAATGCTCTTTGTCGCAATTACCACATTTCCGGCCCCAGCCTGCGCGAAATAGCTCGGTTGGGTGGCCGCAGCACCCGCAAAACCGGTGCGCATTGTGCCACTCGATCAGGCTTCGCGCCGTGCCGTAGATCGCGGCGTCTTCAGCAGGCAGCATCGACAAAGCGCGCCAGATGGCAGGGGAGCGAAACGCATCGCCCGTCGCCTCCACCAGCGAGACGAAATGCGGCTTGCCGTCGGAAAGTCCGAGCAAGATGAGTTCTTCCGAACCCTCCAGTTCAGCGATGGAATGCCAGTGAAGACCGCCTTCAGATCCAACAACGGGATCAAGTCCGTCCAGCCCCAATATCCGCGCACGCCAGTCGACAAGCAGAGCGCCGTACGCCTCAGCGTCGTTGCGGACTCGATCTGCCCTGTCGAGCGGAGAACCTGTAAAACCTGGGCGGATCATTGGATTAGGCCGGTATGCCTAGGTCTTTCAACACCCATTGCGCGAAATTCTCGTGGAATGGATAGACGTTGCTCGGCACATATTGCGCCATGCATACCGCGCGCAATTTGCGTTTGGTATCGACGAATGCGACCGTACCAGCTGCGCCGCCCCAACCGAAGGTACCTTCGAACGCGCCGACGCCGACGCGTCCACCAGCGCCGTTGCCGGCCCCTGCAATGAACGTGCCTTCGGTTTTGATGCCCGCCGGCAGAAGGTTGGATGTCGCCAGCGCAACGGTTTCCGCCGACATGATCCGTGCGCCATCAAGCTCGCCACCATTTTGCAGCATGTGCAGGAAGCGGTCATAGTCGCGCGCCGAGCAGACCAGACCTGCGCCGCCAAAGGCAAAGGCGGGCTTGTCGAGATAGATGCTGGTCGGAGCTGGATCGACCGGGAACAATATCCCGTTCATCGGCGCATAATTGGTGACGAAACGCTTGGTTTCAGATGACGGCACCTGGAAATAGCTGCTGGTCATCTTCAATGGTTCGAAGATCCGGGTTTTGAGGAACGCCTCGAAATCCATGCCGCTTGCAACTTCGATGACCCGTCCGAGCAGGTCGAGTGATATCGAATAGCTCCATTTGGTACCGGGCTCGGCGATCAAGGGCAGCTTGGCCACGCGTTCGGCAAAGGTCTTCAAGTCGGGCGTCGGCGCTGGCACCGCCTGACCCGGAATCGGGAAGCGGCTGAATACTGCCGGGTTA
>JBGSVG010000038.1:0-7585 GCA_041753095.1 Sphingorhabdus sp.
GTTCGGCAAGGACGACATGATCATTCCGGAAGAAAAAGAAGGAATGGTTGCCGAAACCAAGGCGATTGTTGCCGATTTCGAGCAGCAATATCAGGACGGCCTGATCACCCAACAGGAAAAGTACAACAAGGTGATCGACGCCTGGTCGACCTGTGGTGACAAGGTCGCCAACGCCATGATGGACAAGCTGAAGGCATCGCCAATGGACGAGCATGGCCGCGAATTGCCGGTCAACTCGGTCTATATGATGGCGCACTCCGGCGCGCGTGGTTCGCCAGCGCAGATGAAGCAGCTTGCCGGTATGCGCGGCCTGATGGCCAAGCCTTCGGGCGAGATCATCGAAACGCCGATCATTTCGAACTTTAAGGAAGGTCTGACCGTTCTCGAGTATTTCAACTCGACGCACGGTGCCCGTAAGGGTCTGGCCGATACCGCGCTCAAAACGGCAAACTCGGGTTACCTGACCCGCCGCCTGGTCGACGTATCGCAGGATTGCACCATCGTCGAAGTCGACTGCAAGACCGAACGCGCGCTGGAAATGCGTTCGATCGTTCAGGGTGGCTCGACCATTGCTTCGCTCGGCGAGCGCGTCCTTGGTCGGACCACGGCAGAGGACATCATGGGCCTTGATGGCAAGGTATTGATCCCTGCCGGAACCTTGCTCGACGAGCCGATGGTCACCGCGATGGAAGAAACCGGCATTCAAGCCCTCAAGATCCGCAGCCCATTGGTCTGCGAATCCAAGGTCGGCGTGTGCGGCACCTGCTATGGCCGTGACTTGGCTCGGGGTACTCCGGTGAACATCGGTGAAGCTGTCGGCGTTATCGCTGCCCAGTCGATCGGTGAGCCTGGCACCCAGCTGACGATGCGTACTTTCCACATCGGCGGTGCGGCGCAGCTTAACGAGCAGTCGAACCTTGATGCAACTGCGTCGGGGACGGTCATGTATCGCGACCTGCCAAGCATCATCGATAAGCGCAAAAAGCGTTTGGCGATGGCCCGCAACGGCGAACTGGTTGTCGTCGACAAGGATGGCCGCGAGATGGAGATCCACCGTCTGCCTTATGGTGCAACGTTGATGTTCGCCGATGGCGATGCGGTCAACTCGGGCGATCGTCTGGCTGAATGGGATCCCTTCACCATGCCGATCATCACCGAAAAATCGGGTATTGTGAAATATCAGGACCTGATCGACGGCAAAACGCTGACCGAGCAAACCGACGAAGCAACCGGCATCGCCCAGCGCGTCGTGACCGAAGACCGGGCGGGCAGCCGTACCAAGAAGGAAGACCTCCGCCCGCGTCTGACGCTTCTCGACGAGAAGACCGACGAAGCGGCTCGTTATCTTCTGGGTGTCGGCACGATGCTGTCGGTCGAGGACGGTGCAGAGGTTCAGGCAGGCGACGTTCTCGCCCGTGTGACCCGCGAATCCGCCAAAACCCGCGACATCACCGGCGGTCTGCCGCGTGTTGCCGAACTGTTCGAAGCACGTATTCCGAAGGATAACGCAATCATTGCGAAGATTTCGGGCCGTGTCGAATTCGTCCGTGACTATAAGGCAAAGCGCAAAATCGCGATTGTCCCGGAAGAAGGCGACCGTATCGAATATCTCATCCAGAAGTCGAAGGTTCTCGACGTGCAGGAAGGCGATTTCGTCCGCAAGGGCGACAACCTGATTGCAGGTTCACCGAACCCGCATGACATTCTTGAAGTCATGGGCATTGAGGCGCTGGCCGAATATCTGGTTGCCGAAATCCAGGAAGTGTATCGTCTGCAAGGCGTGAAGATCAACGACAAGCACATCGAAACGATTGTTCGCCAGATGTTGCAGAAAGTTGAGATCACCTTTGGCGGCGACACCACACTCCTGCCGGGCGAACAGGTCGACCGTGAAGAAATGGACGCAATCAACGCGAAGCTGACCAAGGGCCAGGCACCGGCAACGGGGAACCCCGTGCTGCTCGGCATCACCAAGGCTTCGCTGCAGACACGTTCGTTCATCTCGGCGGCGTCGTTCCAGGAAACCACCCGCGTGCTGACGCAGGCGGCGGTTGAGGGCAAGAAGGACATCCTGACCGGCCTGAAGGAAAACGTCATCGTTGGTCGCCTGATCCCTGCGGGTACTGGCTCTGCCATGAACCGCATGCGGATTGCCGCCACCAGCCGTGACGTCGCGCTGCGTGCCCAGTATAAAAAGCTGCAGGAAAGCCTGATTGCGCCCGAAACGGCGGAAGAAGAGCATGCAGCCGAACTGGCACAAGGCCCCGAAGCCGCGATTGGCGACGACGTGCTGGCCAAGGTCATCTCCGATGACCTGACCACCGAAGACGCGGCAATGGATGATGTTATCGAGATCGGCAGCGAGGAAGAATAAGCCTTTTCGCTGAGGTCTGAGGACTAAACAAAAACCCGCCGGGAGTGATCTCGGCGGGTTTTTTGTAGTTAGCCGTGGCGCACCCTTGAATCCTGCGGCGCTTGATCGCGCTCCGCCATTCCATAGTCGCGAAGTACCTGCGCCACCCGCAACCGGTAATCAGCAAAAACGCTTTCACGGCCTTGATGTTGGGCGACGCGATGTCCTCGACGGTTGCGCCATAACTTCACCGCATCCTCGTCACGCCAAAACGACAGCGACAGATATTTGCCCGGTGCCGCGACGCTTTCAAAGCGTTCAACCGAAATGAAGCCGTCTATGCCGTACAGTTCATCGTGTAATGATGCAGAGATGTCGAAATAGCGCTGCGTCGCACTCTTGGCTGGCCAAAGCTCGAAAATTACCGCGATCATGGCAGTATCAATTCACCATGCGGACCCGAAACACATTTAAGAAAGATTCGATCTTCGCGCAGTATGAACCGTTCTTTCGCGGCAAAGGCGTAATTCTCTTTTCCCAACGGATCATCGCGCAAGCGGGTTTTGTATTGCTCATAATGTGCGAGGCTCGGCAGATTATAAATTCCAAAAGCCGTTGTCGCCGACCCTTCGTGTGGGCCGAAATAGCCAATCAGGTCGGCACCGCATCGCGGGATTGCTTGCCCCCAATTGCGCGCATATTCCGCGAAGGCCTCGGATTTGAAAGGGTCAATTTCATATTTGATCACACAGGTAATCATAATTACACTCCTTTTGGTTCAGCCGGACTGCCTTAGCCCTTTGCATAACGCGAATGGTTCGGTTATGAGCGAACCATGAAAGACGGACCGGATATTTCCCGCATTGCCGCATTGGTAGGCGACCCTGCCCGCGCCAACATGTTGACTGCGCTCATTGATGGTCGTGCGCTTACGGCGACCGAGCTTGCGATGGAGGCTGGCGTAACCAAACAAACGGCCAGCGCGCATCTGTCACAATTGGCGCAGGCAGAACTCATCACTCGCGCCATTCAAGGCCGGCATCACTATTTCCGACTGGCCGGCCCAGAAGTGGCGGCACTTATCGAAGCGCTGATGGGTGTTGCCGAACTGCGCGGCGGCAAGCGGACGCGCACTGGCCCGCGCGACCCCGAAATGCGCCGCGCTCGCGTTTGCTATGATCATCTGGCAGGCGAACTGGGGGTCCATATGCACGACCGAATGATCGCGCTCGGATGGGTTGAAGCGGCAGAAGGCGACTCAATTGCGTTAACGAACGCTGGCCGCGATGCCATCAAGGCATTCGGAATTGATCTTGAAAGCCTCGACAACAAGCGTCGCCCATTATGCCGCCCGTGCCTTGATTGGAGCATGCGCCGTTATCATCTAGCTGGCAGCGTAAGCGCAGCAATGCTTGACCGCTTTATAGCGCTGGGCTGGATGAACCGCGCACATGACAGCCGGATTATTCGCATTTCTTTTAGCGGCGAGACGGAATTTACGCGGCTATTTGGCTGAAGGCCGGCTCGCCTTCTTTCGAGTTTATCTGCTAGCCATCCCCCATCCCCCTCAATATAAAGCATTACTCCACAACGGGGATAGAGCGGGACGATATGCTGACGACCATCGGTTCATGGGTGAAGCGGCATCGCGTCTGGTCGGCGATTATTGCCCTGCTGGTGCTGTTCGTCCTCTATCGCGTGCTCCGCCCTACCCCGCATGATTATGAATATATCAGCGAGACCGTCACCCGCGGCGAGGTGCTGCGCAAGGTTTCGGCAAGCGGCAAGGTACGCGCGCTCAATACCATCAAGGTCGGCACCGAAGTTTCGGGTCAGGTGACCAAGGTCTATGTCGATTTCAACTCGCCGGTGAAGGCGGGGCAAGTACTCGCCGAGATCGACCCGACCCGTGTTCGTGCGCGGGTGCAGCAGTCCGAGGCGCAGGTCGCGCTGGCTCGCGCCGGGTTGCAGCAGACGGTGGCCAATGTCGCTCGCGCCCGGTCGGAGCTTGAGATTCAGGAGCGCGACTTTGCGCGGCAAAAGGCGCTGGCTGAGCGCGGTTTCGTGTCAAAGGCAGGCCTCGACATCGCGCAAAGCAAGCTCAACAGCGCGCGTAACGCGTTGCAGGTGGCGCTGGCGCAAACGCAAAGCGGCAATGCGCAGATTAGTCAGGGGACCGCAGAGTTGTCATCGGCACGGCTTGACCTGAACCGCACCGTCATTGTCGCCCCCGCCAGCGGCGTCATCATCAACAAATTGGTCGAACCCGGCACGACCGTCGCCGCCAGTTTCCAGACGCCTAATTTGTTCGAAATCGCCGCCGACACCACCAAGATGCAAGTAGAGGCATCGGTCGACGAGGCCGATATCGGGCAAATCGTCGAGGGCCAGAATGTAACCTTCACCGTCGATAGCTACCCTGACACTATCTTCCGCGCCAAAGTCCGGCAGGTCCGCAAGGCACCGGTCGAAACGCAGAATGTCGTCAGCTATCTGGTCATCATCGACGTCGATAATCTCGACGGCAAATTGCTGCCCGGCATGACGGCTAATGTCGAAATCATCACCGGGGCTAAGGCCGATGTCTTGCGCGTACCGACCAATGCCTTACGTTTCCGCCCGAAGGTCGCGGATCGCGGCGAACCGGCGAAGGAAAAGCCAGCTGCCCCCGGCAAAAAGGAAACACCGCGCCCGACGCTCTATCTCGCAGGCGCTGACGCCTATCGGCCAACAAGGAAGCAGGTCGGGATCGGCCTCCAAGGCGACGACTATACCGAAGTCATATCGGGCATAAAAGCAGGCGACAAAGTCCTTGTCCGCACCAAATCATTGAAGCCAAAGGCAGAGACCGACGAACCGGACGAAGATGACAGCGCTGCTTGAAACGCATGATCTGGTAAAGGATTATGTGATCGGCGGCGAAACATTGCACGCCGTCAACCGTGTGTCGCTCAGCATCCAGCGGGGCGAGTTCGTGGCGATCATGGGGGCCAGCGGATCGGGCAAATCGACTTTCATGAACATGATCGGCTGCCTCGATATTCCGACGTCGGGGACATTGTTGCTCGATGGCATCGACACCAAGACGCTCGACAGCGACGAGTTGGCCGAAATCCGCAATCGCAAAATCGGCTTTGTGTTTCAGCAGTTCAATCTGCTCGCCCGCACCAGCGCACTGGACAATGTTGCGGTGCCACTGATTTATCGGGGGATGGGTTACACCGAACGGCGCGAGAGGGCACAGGCCAAGCTTGAGGCAATGGGCCTTGGTGACCGGCTGCTGAACACGCCTGCCAAGCTGTCGGGCGGCCAGCAACAGCGTGTTGCCATCGCCCGGGCGCTGGTGACCGACCCGCTGATGGTGCTGGCGGATGAACCAACCGGCGCGCTCGATACGCAGACCTCGCTCGACATCATGGGGATTTTCCAGAAATTGAACGACGAAGGCATCACGCTGATCGTCGTCACCCACGAACCCGACATCGCCGAATATGCCGAACGGCGGATCGTGTTCCGGGACGGGCAAGTCATCGAGGATGCAGCGGTGAAATCACGCCGCCGCGCAGGTGCAGCATGAAAAGCCTGCTTGGTTCCATCGCCGGTTGGGGCGTGAATGTCGCGATTGCCATGACTGCGCTGCGCACCAATTTGATGCGCTCTATCCTGACAACCTTGGGCGTGATGATCGGGGTTTTCTCGGTGATTTTGGCTGTGGCGGTGGGTAATGGCGCGCAGGTTTCAGTGACGCAGCAGATCGCCACGCTTGGATCCAACATGGCAATCGTCGTGCCGCAGCCAGACAGCGGCAGCGGTCCGCCGCGCCCGACCGATCGTGGCCGCCTGACCGAGCGCGATGGCCGGGCCATCTTAAGACAGATTTCAGGAGTCAGCGCGGTTGCCCCTCAAATACGGAGTAGCGTCCAACTGGTGACACCTGGACGCAGTGCCACAACGCAAGCAACTGGTGCGACGCCAGAATATGGGGTGGTCTCTAACGTCACGGCATCGGAAGGCCGGTTTCTGACCGATGGCGATGTAAGTGCCGCCGCTCGCGTCGTCGTCATCGGGCAGACTGTTTCGGACAAATTGTTCTCCGATGCCAATCCGGTAGGCGAAACGGTTCGGATCAACCGCGTGCCGTTTACCGTTATCGGTTTGCTGGAAAGCAAGGGAAGCAATCTTGGGAACGACAATGACGACCAGATTGT
The DNA here is from genome assembly GCA_041753095.1 of Sphingorhabdus sp. Lineage (GTDB taxonomy): Bacteria > Pseudomonadota > Alphaproteobacteria > Sphingomonadales > Sphingomonadaceae > Sphingorhabdus_B. The sequence continues at coordinate 6,562 of JBGSVG010000038.1, forward strand.
CGTGCCGATCACGACGCTTCGCCAGCGGCTGCTGACCACAGCAACGCAGGGCCCGGATGATGTGACGCTCTTGTTTGTCGGCTTCGATGATGAAGAATCGCTGCTCGCCGGGCAAGGCGAGATAAAGCGCCTACTGCGTGACCGCTATCGCGTGCCCAAAGGCCGGATTAACCCCTTCACCGTTCGAACCACCACTGAAATTGCCGAAACTACTGGTCAGGTAACTGAGATATTTCAGGCGGTTTTGGTCGCGATTGCCTCCATCTCGCTGCTCGTCGGCGGCATTGGCATCATGAATATCATGCTGGTCAGCGTTACCGAGCGCACACGGGAAATCGGACTTCGGATGGCATTGGGCGCAAAACGCAGCGACATCAGAAACCAGTTTCTGGTCGAAGCCGCCGTGTTGTGCGTGATTGGCGGGGCCATCGGCCTCATACTCGCGATGGTTGCGGCCGCTATCTTTCAGCAAGTGGCAGATTTTCCGGCCCCGGTCGGGTTGGACACGGCTTTACTGTCGGTCGCGTTTTCAGCGGTGATCGGCATACTGTTCGGTGGTTACCCGGCGATCCGGGCCTCACGCCTTTCTCCAATCGAAGCGCTGCGCAGTGAATAGTCAGAATTTTCCGGACAATGTCAGCTGAATCAACGGATCGAGATAGCGTTTCCGGTTCACGATCTGCGTGACGCTGCCGCCTGAGCGGGTTCCTGTATAAATAAACCGGTCGCGACTGAAATCCGGGATGCTGGTATATTGCAGACGCAAAGTCCCCAATTTGAATTTGGAATACTCAACGAACAGATTTGTCCGCACCCCGTCTTTCTGACTGCGAAATTCATTCAGGAAATAAGCGTTATTGGCATCCTGAACATTTACGGTGACACCATATACAAATCCAGTACCGGCGATGTCATGGCGCAGCGCCCATTCCTGATGCCAAAGAGGCCGGTTTGACATGCGTCTTTTCAGGCCAGTCACCGGGTCGGTCACGCGGCTGTCGTGATAGTGACCAGTATATTTAAC
>JBGSVG010000039.1:0-2006 GCA_041753095.1 Sphingorhabdus sp.
GGCCGATGCCGTAATGCTTCATTCTTCCCGGGCGGCCGAATATTTTGCTGGTTCGTGTGACCGTGCCGGGGTCGCCCGCCAGGACATAACCATCGCCACATTCTCCAAGAATATCGCCGACAGCGCAGGCGAAGGCTGGGCGGATGTCATCGTTGCGGCCGCGCCGAACGACGCAGCACTCTTGCCGGAGTTGCAAAGCCGCTTTACAACTGTAACCCGCGACCCCTAACTGATGCCGGCTATCGAGGGGAACACATGACCGATTACGCTACGAGTCAGGATGCGCCACGCAGTGGTGTGAAGTTCAAGCATATCCTGCTGCTGCTTTTGATTGCATTTATCGGAGGTTGTATTGCGACTTGGTGGCTGGCCAAGGAATATGGGTATCTCGACCCGCCAACTGCAGTCACTTCCAATGACGCTAGCTCCGCTTCGATGGCTCCGGCCGACAGCAATGTTTTACCTGTCCTGCCGTCTGGCAGCACCGGCGGCGAAATCGACAGTCGCCTTAATCAAATAAATGCCGACGCCGCTGCGGCCTCGGGTAATGCGGCGCGGGCCGAAAGCCTGCTGGTCGCCTTTGCGGCGCGCCGTGCGATAGATAGCGGTGCGCCGCTTGGTTATCTCACCGATCAGCTGCGCCTGCGGTTCGGCGCGACTCAGCCGCAGGCTGTTTCAACTATCATTGCAGCATCGCAAGCGCCTGTGACAATCGAGATGCTCCATGCAGAATTGAAAGGCCTTGAGCCTGCTTTGCTGACCGGCAGCAGAGAAGACGGGATTTGGAACACAGTGAAGCACGAAATGTCCGAGCTGTTTGTCCTGAGAAAGGACGGCGCTCCTTCCCCTGCCCCAACGCAGCGGCTCGAACGCGCCCAGACTTTCGTTGAAGCAGGGAATATGACCGGCGCGATGGCTGAAATATCTGCGATGCCCGGTGCCGCCGCAGCGCAGTCCTGGCTAATTCGGGCTAAACGCTATAGCGACGCACGCAAGGCACTGGATCGGCTCGAACGCGGGGCGTTGGTCGCGCCTATCACCGCACCGATAGCTTTGCCTCCGCCAATGCAGGAAGTTACGCCGGAACAGGCGACGGAAATCATCGCCGAATAATTCGACAGCAATTTTTTGTGTCATAAATCTTTCATAAATCCGTAAGCAGCATATATCGGGGCTATGGCAACCCGATTTACAGCGATTCCCGTCGATACCTTCAGCATTGCGCCGGGCGCACTTGCGCCTGCTCTGCCGCTGTTCGCGCGCGAGGCAATGGCATTTGCGTATATGCGTGCCATCGCAGCATTTGCCCCGACGGTCGCGCTCGATGTTGAGGGCAATGGTCGCGCGGTGATGGTTCTCCCTGGTTTTCTGGCGTCGGACCAAACAACATCGCGGCTGCGCCGTTCATTGCAAGGTGCCGGATTTCAGTCATTCGGTTGGGGGCTCGGGCGAAATAAGGGCATCAAGGCCGACATTTTCGAGCGACTCGATAAGCGGATGGATGACTTGGCCATTGATACGCCGCTGACGCTTGTCGGCTGGAGCTTGGGGGGTCTGATCGCGCGGGAATATGCCAAGCATGCGCCACATCGTATTGGGAAAGTCGTAACGCTGGGCAGCCCGTTTTCAGGCGATCTGCGTGCCAACAATGCGTGGCGTGTTTATGAATTTGTTGCCGGCCACAAGGTCGATTCCCCGCCAATCGAGGTGTCGTTGGCTGAAAAACCTCCTGTTCCGACCTGTGCATTATGGTCGGCAAAGGATGGCGTTGTTGCACCCCATTCTGCGCGCGGGCGACGGCATGAATCGGACGAACGAATCGAACTCGACTGTTCGCATATGGCGTTTGTCGCGCAGGTCGAGGCAATCCGCATGACTGCAAGGGCTATCGCCGCTTAATCCTGATTGGCACAATGATTGCTGAACTTTGGAGACATTATCCAAAGGAGTTTTCATGCCATATCTGTTTCTGCTCGCTGCGCTGGCATCACCCGCGTTCGAAGATC
>JBGSVG010000040.1:0-3204 GCA_041753095.1 Sphingorhabdus sp.
GCTGAATCCTAATGCCGAAAGCCTTTACGTTCCGGCTGCGACTTCCCAGATAGGGAAGGGCGGTTAACCCCCTGACCGCAATGGAGTGAATGACATGCAAAGCGAAAAGCGGATTTTTGACGATTTGGCCAAAGTATTGAACGGCGTTGCCGGCACTGTGACGGGCATGGGCCGCGAAGCAGAAGCCAGCATGCGGGAACGTGCGCGCGAATGGGCTGGCGGGCTTGATCTTGTTACCCGCGAGGAATTTGACGCGGTGAAAACCCTCGCAGCAAATGCAAGGGCAGAGGCCGATGCGTTGGGCAAGCGCGTTGCTGCGTTGGAAGCTGCGGCTGGGCTAAAAGCTGCACCTGCGGCTAAAACAGCACCCAAATCCAAGCCCGCGCCAAAGAAGCCAGCGGCTAAAAAGTAAAAACTTTTCCACAACCGGCCCACAGACTTGTGCCGCAAGGTGGCGCAAGCCCCTTGCGCGCGAGTCACAGGCAAGGCAGAATCCCCTAACAATTACGGGCGCACCAATCATGCACGACGCAGACGAGCAATATGAACATTTCGAGCGCGATGAATCCGCGCCCGTCGACATGCTCGCGGCGCTGTTCGAGGCGCGTGGGTGGTCCTTTGAACTCGACGGCGAAGACGAGATTACCGCCGAATATAAAGGCAGCTGGACGAGCTACCAGATCCGCGCGATCTGGCGCGAGGAGGACAATGCGCTCCAGCTCATTGTCCTGCCCGATGTCACCGTGCCAGGCGACAAGCGCGACAGCGTCTATACCGCGTTGGGGTTGATTAATGAGCAATTATGGCTGGGTCATTTCGATATGTGGTCGGCAAACGGCATTTTGCTCTTCCGCCACGGCAGCCTGATGCCTTCCAACGGATTGCTCGGCGTCGACCACGCGCAAACCATCATTGATGTCGCCATCGATGAATGTGAGCGTTTTTACCCAGTTTTCCAGTTTATCATCTGGGGCGACAAAACGCCCGAAGAGGCAATTGCCAGCGCTCTGATCGAAACGCACGGTGAGGCTTAAGCTTCGCGTTTAGCCTTAATCAGATAGTGCATATAGCCCATTGCGATGGGCTTATCACGGGACTCTTGCCAAGCGCGGGCTTCGACGTTTGCCATTGTACGGCCAAGCCGAGTGACTTCACCGACAGCGTAAGTCATCTGCCCCAGACCACCGCGCATGAAATCGATAGTGACATTGACCTGCTTGATTGCGCTGTCGCTCCCCTTTTCCTGCAGCGCGCGGTGGATCGCCGCGACTGCCGCCATTTCGAGCAGGCCGGATATCGCCCCGCCATGCAAAAATCCTGGGCGTCCTTGAACGCGATCGGCAAATGGCATCCCAATCACCGGAACGCCGTCCAGTTCGTCGACCACCGACATGTCGAGTGCAAGCGCATAAGGCGGCAAGCTGGCGGGTCGGACGCTACTCATGATATCCGGTCCCCGACACGGATAAAGGTGCCGCTGGCATGCGCAAGCGGGTCGTCGGGATTGCCGTTATGTGCAAAGCCACGGACAAAGCCGATACTGTGCGTGAGATGGTAGCAGATGCCGCGCCCGTATACGCGCTCCCCAGAAGGGGAGGGGCGCAGATAATCAATGCGTAAATCCATTGTCACCTGCGGCCGGAATTCTCCAAGCTTGGTCCAGATCGACATGCTGGTCGCATTGTCCATCAGGCTGATGATGACAGCAGAGGCGAGTATGCCGGTGTCCGGGTCAGCGACCAGATCTTCGCGCCAGTCGATAGCCAACTCTACCCAGTCTTCTCCATGCCCGACATATTCCATATCGAGAAAGCCACCATGACCGAATTTGCCCATCAATTTATTGACCAGCGCCGGGTCGAACGCGGTGCCGCCGGGAATGAGGCTGCCGTGATCGGGTTTGCCGAATGCCATTATTCGCTATCCACACGGGCGCGGAAAGTCGGTGCGACGCGCGCCTTGGAAAGCTGCTCATAGGCATAACCAGCCTTGAGCACAGTATGATCGTGCCATTGCGGTCCGATAAAGCTGAGCCCCACCGGCAGCCCGCCAGAAAGGCCCATCGGGACCGTCAGATGTGGGAAGCCGGCAATTGCAGGCATTGCGCTGGCGCTGGGACCGGAAAATGCATCGCCTTTGCCCAAAGTGGTCAGCCAGGCCGGGCCGTTGGTCTGGGCTATGATGACGTCAACTTTGCCGCCAGCAAACATGCCATTCAGCGCATCGGCTGCAATGCGGCGTGATGTCGCAAGCGCTTTCACATAGGCCGGATCGTCCAGACCCTTTTCCTTATCGGCTAGTTCAAATGTTTCTTGCCCGAAATGCTGTAGCTCCTTGTCGGCATTGGCTTTGTTGAAGGCGATGATGTCGGCGAGCGATTTGTGCGGCACGATGCCTTCGGGGAGGTCGTTCAGATAGTCGGCGAGGTCGGCTTTAAGTTCAGCGAGCAACACCTTGAACTCGGCCTCTCCCATTTCGTTGCGGTCGATTTTGCTGGCGTCGAGTAAGACGATCTCAGCCCCGCCTTCTTTCAATTTTGCAACGGCGGCATCGAAAAGCGCAGCATCGGCGTTGGGTGCGCGTATAATGCCGATGCGCATGCCTTTCAGCACATCGACCGAAAGCCCGGTCGCGTAATCGCCGCGCCATTTGTCGGCGTCGGCAGTCGCGGAGTCTTGCACGTCACTGCCCGCCATCGCGGTCAGCATGATCGCGGCGTCACGTACATTGCGTGTGATTGGTCCGGCCGTGTCCTGACTGTGGCTGATCGGAACAACATGGCGGCGCGACACAAGGCCAACGGTTGGCTTGAAGCCGACCACGCCGTTGACACCTGCAGGGCAGGTAATCGATCCATCGGTTTCTGTGCCGATGGTCGCCGCAGCTAAGCCAGCGGCCATTGCCGCACCGCTACCGCTTGAAGAACCGCAGGTATTGCGGTCGAGCGCATGCGGATTTTTGGTGAGGCCGCCTACGGCGCTCCAGCCGCTGGTTGAATTGTCCGAGCGGATGTTAGCCCATTCGGATAGGTTGGTTTTGCCCAGAATGACGGCGCCCGCCTCACGCAGCCGCGCAATCAGCGGCGCGTCGCGATTGGTGACGTTGGCCGCCAGCGCAAGCGAACCTGCCGTGGTCGGGATTGGCCCTGCGACCTCGATATTGTCCTTCACCAGCACCGGCATCCCGTGCATCGGCCCGCGATAT
>JBGSVG010000041.1:0-3754 GCA_041753095.1 Sphingorhabdus sp.
CCCCTTTAACCCCATCAGCCTATACGCGTACGCGAGAGATTTTAGAAAAGCTTATATTATCATGCAATTAGTCATCGTTGAATCACCTGCAAAAGCCAAGACAATCGAGAAATATCTGGGGCCTGGTTACAAGGTGCTGGCATCCTATGGTCACATCCGCGACTTGCCACCAAAAGATGGCTCGGTTGATCCCGAAAACGGCTTCTCGATGCTATGGGATAATTATGCCGACAAAGCGAAACAGCTGAAGGCGATTACTGACGAAGCGAAAAAGGCTGATGGCCTGATCCTCGCGACCGACCCTGACCGGGAAGGCGAGGCGATCAGCTGGCACGTGCAGGAAGTGCTCGCGAACAAGAAAGCGCTGCCCAAAAATGTCGGGCGCGTGACGTTTAATGCCATCACCAAGCAGGCGGTAACCGAAGCGATGGCGCATCCACGTGCGCTCGATGAAGATTTGATTGACGCCTACCGTGCGCGTCGTGCGCTAGATTATCTGGTAGGCTTCACACTTTCGCCGGTACTCTGGCGCAAATTGCCCGGAGCGAAATCGGCGGGCCGCGTACAATCGGTGGCGCTGCGCCTGATCGTCGAGCGCGAACGGGAAATTGAGGCATTCCGCGCGCAGGAATATTGGTCGGTTAAGGCCAATATGGAGCATAAGGGCCAGAAATTCGATGCACGCCTAACCCTGCACTCGGGCAAAAAGCTCGATAAGATGGATTTGAAGACTGAGGCTGATGCCGAGGTCGCGCGACTTGCGGTTGAAACCGGCAAATTCAGCGTCGAAAGTGTCGAAACAAAGCCGGTGACACGCAATCCGCAGCCGCCGTTCACCACCTCGACACTGCAGCAGGAAGCGGCGCGCAAGCTCGGTTTCTCGGCCAGCCACACCATGCGCGTCGCGCAGGGGCTCTATGAAGATGGTGCGATAACTTACATGCGGACCGACGGCGTGCAAATGGACCACAGCGCGATTTCCGCGGCGCGGAAGACCATCGCCGATCGTTTTGACAGCGGCTACTTACCTGAAAAACCGCGCGTTTACCAAACCAAGGCGAAAAACGCGCAGGAAGCGCATGAGGCGATCCGCCCTACCGATTTCTCCAAGGACAAGGCCGGGTCGGGAGACCATGGCCGCCTATATGACCTGATCTACAAGCGCGCGATGGCGAGCCAGATGGCCTCGGCACGAATGGAGCGGACCACGGTCGATATGCTTGACGGCACTGGCCAGACCGGCTTGCGGGCAACTGGACAGGTGATGAAATTTCCCGGATTTCTGGCGGTTTACGAAGAAGGCTTGGACGATAGCGAAAGCGAGGACGGCGCGATCCTTCCGCCGATGGTCGCTGGCGACACACCAGCTAAGCATACCGTTGAAAAAACGCAGCACTTCACTCAGCCCCCGCCACGTTTTTCGGAAGCCACCCTCGTTAAACGGCTCGAAGAGCTAGGCATTGGCCGGCCATCAACCTACGCCTCCACAATTCAGGTTCTGAAGGACCGGGCATATGTTCGGGTCGAAAAAAACCGTTTCTTTGCAGAGGAATCAGGGCGCCTCCTTACAGCATTTCTCGAAAGATTTTTCGAACGTTACGTTGCCTATGATTATACCGCCGGCCTTGAGGATCAGCTCGACGAGATCAGCGGCGGCCGTGCCGACTGGCAGGCATTCCTCGAGACCTTCTGGCGCGACTTCAATCCAAAGACCGCCGAGGTTATGGAGCAAAAGCCGTCTGAAGTTACCGCCGAGCTGGACATATTCCTGTCGCCTTATCTGTTCCCGGAACGCGAAGATGGCACCGACCCGCGCCTTTGCCCGAAATGCGGCAATGGCAGGCTGGCTTTGCGCGGCGGAAAATTTGGGGCGTTCGTGGCTTGCTCGAACTATCCCGATTGCAAATATACCCGCAAATTCGCTCAACCCGGCGGTGAAAATGGCGAGGATACTGGCCCGGAAGTCTTGGGCGCACATCCCGAAACCGGGCTAGAAGTCACTCGGAAATCCGGACGCTTTGGACCCTATTTCGAAATGGGTGAGGGCAAGGAAGCCAAGCGTGCATCGCTACCAAAGGACATTCCGGCGGAGGATTTGGGCCTCGAATGGGCGGTGAAGCTACTGTCTTTGCCAAGAACTGTCGGTACACACCCCGAAAGCGGTGAGCCCGTTACCGCAAGTATTGGTCGCTATGGGCCGTATCTAGCGCATGCAGGCAAATATGCGCGGCTTCAGTCTACACTCGAAGTATTCGAAACGGGCATGAACAGCGCGGTGGTCAAACTTGCTGAAGCACTGGCAAACCCAGGCCGTGGCCGCGGCGCGGCGCGCGCACCGCTCAAGGAACTCGGCAAACATCCGCGCACGGAAGCCGAAATCAAATTGATGGAGGGGCGGTTTGGTCCCTATGTCACCGACGGTACAACCAATGCGACATTGCCAAAGTCGATTGCCCCGGATGAATTGACGCTAGAGGAAGCCGCGCAACTCATCGACGCCCGCGCAGCAATGCCGCCCAAGGGCAAGAAGAAAGCCGCACCAAAGAAAAAGGCATCACCCAAGAAGAAGGCGGCTGCAAAGCCCAAGGCAAAAGCGAAAGCTTAAAATTCGAGTGATTTCGTCATCCTGAAATGAGTTCAGGATGACGAGAGCGCTTTTGTAAGCAGGCTACTCGACCCACTCCAGCCCGATATCGCGGTAAATGCTTCGGTCTTCGTCCCATTTCGCGTGCACTTTTACATGAAGATAGAGGTGCACCTTCACGCCCATCAGCTTGGCGAGTTCCAAACGGGCGGCCTCACCAATCGCCTTGATGCGCGCTCCGCCCTTGCCGAGTACAATGGCGCGCTGTGTAGGCCGCGCGACAAGGATTTGCTGGTGAATTTCGAGTGACCCATCCTCGCGTTCGCTGTATTTCTCCGTCTCGACCGCACTGGCATATGGCAGTTCTTCATGCAGTTGTAGATACAGCTGCTCGCGGGTTATTTCCGATGCAATCAGGCGGTCGGTAGCATCGGACACCTGATCTTCGGGGAAGTGCCATTCTCCTTCGGGCATGGCACTAGCAATTGCGGTCTTGAATTCAGTCAGGCCATCGCCAGTCGCAGCACTTATGTAGTATATCTGCTCGAATTCGCAGATTTCAGCAAGTTTCGTGGTCAGCAAAAGCAGCTTTTCCTTCGCCGCAATATCAACCTTGTTGAGCACCAACCATTTACGCTCGGGCCGATTTTTAAGACCTTCCAGTATTTTTTCAACTTTTGGCCCGGCGCCGGCGCGGCCATCGACGATCAGCGCAATCAAATCGGCATCGCCAGCACCATCCCAAGCCGCGGCGACCATGGCGCGGTCCAGTCTGCGCTGGGCCGCAAAGATACCTGGCGTATCGACGAGGATGATTTGCGTATCGCCTTCCAACGCTACGCCCAGCATTCTCGTTCGAGTTGTCTGCGCCTTAGGGCTGACAATGGCGACTTTTTGCCCGACCATTGCGTTGACCAAGGTCGATTTACCCGCATTCGGCGCACCAATGATTGCGACATGTCCGCATCTTTTGGTCATGCGTGTGCCTCCAAAAAGGCGAGGGCGGCTGCGGTTTCCGCTGCCTGTTTGCTGTTGGCGCTGGCGCTGACGGGGTCAAACCCTTTGACGGTGACTGTAATTTCAAAACGCATGGCGTGCGGCGGACCTTCTTTTTTGGTTATGGTATATTCAGGAACTTTGCGTCCATTTGCGGCGCACCATTCCTGCAGT
>JBGSVG010000042.1:0-3214 GCA_041753095.1 Sphingorhabdus sp.
ATCATTATCGGCGCGCCGGTCCGTTGCCTCGCGCACGGGTACAGGCGTGTCTGCGACCAACAGCTCGTCGCTCAAATCGCCATCTTTTCCTGCGTTCATGTTAGCAAGGCTTGAAACAGCAGGGATATATTCGCCGCCGCGGTACACGCCGCTAAACGCCACACGCCGGCCCCAATTGCCCGGCCAGCGGTAAAAGATGTGGGCGCCCATCTGTGTTATCTTGTGCAGTTTGGGGGCCCAATAAGGCGACACATAATTGGCGTGGTAATGCGTCGCCATACCAACGGTCGATGTTACAGTCCCAGACAGAACGTCTTCAGCAACGCGGCGCGCTTCGGCCCAAGCCTTTGCACCCGGCGCGCGGAGCAGCGAGCCATCACAGGCAAAGCTGAACTGGCAGCCCGGACGGCTGCTGCCCTGATAGATCACACCGCAAACCGATTTGGGAAATGCCGGGTGGCGCATGCGGTTAAGGATAACCTGCGCCACTGCATAGCGGCCTGCAACGGGTTCAAAACCGGCTTCATAATAGACTGCCTGCGTCATGCACCGCAGTGCCTTTTCGCTGTTCGTCATGCTTGTATCGGTGATGTAGAACGGCAATGCAGTTTCAACTGGCCCTTTGCCCAGCGGGATTGCCTCGTTCGAAACCTGCGCGTCGTCGCCCTCGGCTGCGACCTTCGTCTGATCGGCCTGCGTTGCAGCAATCAGCGCGATCTGTTCTTTGGTCCGTATCGGGGCGGCAGCGGCGCTTTTATCCTCTGAGAAAATGCGATCAAAAGCATCCTGCCAATCGATCTGCGTGACGAGCACGGCAATGATTATGCTGAAGCCGATAAGTGCGAGAACCACTTTGCCAAGTCCGCTTTCACCGCCCGGGCTTTTGGCACCGGACAACTCGTCATCGAGCGACATGGCGTTCAGCCGGTCAGGATAATCGTGTATCATGATGCCGCGCCTTTTGCAGCCGCCTGCTGCATGATCTGGTCACGCGGTCCGTCGGCAACGATGCGGCCGCGATCCATGACGATAAGCCGGTCGCACAGCGACAAGACAGCGTGACGATGGGTTGAGACTATTAGCGTTTGGCCGGGATACACTGCTGTTTTGAGGCGCTCGACAAAGGCCGCCTCTGTACGCATGTCCATCGCACCAGTCGGCTCGTCAAGAAACAGCAGTTTCGAAGGCGACGCGAGCGCCCGTGCAAGCACCAGAAATCCCCGTTGACCGCCAGAGAGGTTGCGTCCGCGCTCACCCGTGCCGCGATCAAAGCCACCATCATCACGCCCTAGGAATTCATCAGCACCGACCCGGCGCAATGCGTCGATCAAGGCATCGTCATCGGCGTTGGGCGCCCCCATCAGCAGATTGTCCTTGATCGAACCGCTAAACAGTTCGGCATCTTGCCCGACGAAACGCAGCTGCTGCCGCAAATCAATCGGACGGAACTGGCGATTGTCCAGACCATCGACCAGTACGGCGCCCTCATCGGGATAGTAAAGACCACAGAGTAGCCGGCCCAAGGTCGATTTGCCCGATGCGACCCGGCCGATAATCGCGATTTTCTCGCCCGGCTTTATTTCCAAATTGATGCCTACCAATGCCTCACGGCTGCTCTGTGGATAAGCAAAGCTCGCATCTTCGATCTTGATATGGCCTTCGCGTACCGTCGGGATGACACTGTTGCTGCCAAAGGAACGTTCGTCAGCTTTCTCCATAAGGCCGCCGAGACTATCGAGCACCGTCAGTGCCTGCCGTCCGCGGGTCATCAGGAAAGCAAGCTGGCCCGCAGGCGCCAGCGAGCGCCCGGCGAGCATGACGATGGCGATGATCGCGCCCATCGAAATCTTGCCCGCATCGAACAGATAAAATCCGCCGATGACCAATGCGATGCTGGTGATTTGTTGGCAGACGCTGGCGAGCGTAACCGCAGTAGCGTTAAGGTGGCGCAACCGTTCCTGCGTCAGCGCGCTCATCCGCGCTAGGTTCCGCCAGCGCCCGATAACGCGGCCTTCGGAAGCGGTCGACTTTAGCGTTTCCGCGCCGCTGATCGCTTCTACCAAAAGGCTGTGCTGCAAGCCGGCATCGGCCTGAGCGTCGAGCGTCGCAGCGGTCATCTTCCCTTGCAGAATCTTGCCTGCGAAAAACATGATGATGATGATTACAACTGGCACCAGCGCCAGCCAGCCCGCCAATACTGCTATCAAAGCCACAAAAACCACAAGGAACAGCATATCGACAATCAGAACTGCGGTGGTCGACGCAAAAAAGTCGCGGACAATCTCAAACTCCGACACGCGCCGAACCAGCCGTCCAGTATCGCCTGACCGATCTGACAAGGGCAGATTGACGAGCTTGCCAAATATCTTTTCGGACAGCTTCAGGTCAAGCTTGCGTCCGAGCTCATCGAGCAAAGTCGACCGCGCCATGCGCAGAGCAAACTCAACCGCAAAGGCCAGCAAAACGCCGATGGCCAAAACCCAAAGGCTTTAAACCGCGCGGTTGGGGATGATGCGGTCGTAAACGTTCATCGAAAATAGCGGCAGTGCAAAAGCCAGCAAGTTGATCAGGAATGCAGCGCCGAACACCGGATAGAAATCGCGTTTTACCTTCGATAGTTCACCCCAGAACCAGTTATCGCGGGCGGCCTTGACCCAGCCTTCATCGCCGCTGCGCAGGCGGCCAGCATTGCCGCTGACATGGATGGCTTGTCCGACATAATAGCTCTCAAGTTCAGCGAGGTCTGTCCAGATAGGTTCGCCGGTCTCGGCCTTCCACACGAGTGCTTGGTCTTTGGTAGTCTCATAGACGATTGCGACGCTGTCGTCGTTCAGTCGAATGAGCGCGGGCATATGCTCCGCTTTTTTTGGAAAGCGCGCACCGGATAGCGGCGCGGTCGTCAGACCAGCCAGCTCAAGCGCATTTTCGGCCTGATGGAAAGGCAACCGCCCCTTGCTGTCCATCGGCAGCGTCTGGAAGAGGCTGCCCGGGTCGGGAAGCTCATTTTCCCGGGCAAGCCTCTTGACGGCGGCGATGATCGTGTCGGGCATAGCTACGCCAACACCTTCCAAGACCGCTGCCACTTCATTTTCCAATACTTCGTACACAATTTCCCCCGAAATTGGCCGAGACCGCTATCCGCTCAGCGCGGGTAGCGTCTCCGCTGCAGTTCCGCAGGCGGCGGCGGGCCATAATCAAAGCGGCTGCGTGCGTC
>JBGSVG010000043.1:0-12113 GCA_041753095.1 Sphingorhabdus sp.
AGTGATGACTGCAAAGGTCATCTGGAATAACGCGAAAGCGAGCTCGCCTATCGACTGGTCTTCGCGGACCGAATCGAGCAAACCATTGAACATGAAATTTTCGGGCGAGCCGATGTAAGAATTGCCGTTTACCGAAAAGGCCAGGCTATAACCGACTGCTATCCAGATGACCGAAGCCAGCGCAGCAATCGCGCCGCACTGCACCAGCACCGACAGGAAGTTTTTGGCGCGGACCAGACCGCCATAGAATAGTGCCAGACCGGGAAGTGTCATCATCAACACCAGCGCGGATGCGGTTAAAATCCATGCGCTGTCGCCGCTATTGGCTTCGGGCACTGTGATAACTGCATTCTGCGCGAATGCCGGTGCTGCAAAAAATGCGCCCAGCACCAATGCCGATTTTGTCAGATCCTGGATCATGTCCCGCTCCCGCCCCACTATTGCTTTTGTCGTGTCCTAATGCAGTAACTGACGTCGATGGAAGGGAAATCTAAGGTTAACATCGGTTTGTTAAAGCGAAATTACTCAATTCCACCCTTCGAGCACCTGATCGGGTGGACGGTGACCATCGGCCCAAACGCGGATATTGGTGATGACGCGTTCTCCCGATGCCTCACGACCTTCAAAGGTTGCACTTCCCAAATGTGGGAGCAGAACGACATTTGGAATGGCAAACCAGCGGGCGTCGACAGCGGGTTCGTGGGTGTAAACGTCTAGCCCGGCACCAGCGATCCGACCGCTTTCGAGCGCAGCGATTAAAGCATCCTCGTCGATTAACTCGCCGCGCGAACTGTTGATGATGTAAGCGTCGGGTTTCATATGTTCGATCCGCCCGGCGTTGATAATCTTGTCGGTCTCCGCAGTCAGCGGGCAGTGAAGCGAGATGATATCGGCGCGCGCGACAAGCCGGTCGAGATCGGGTTCGAAGCTAACACCCAATTCTTCCTCGACACTCGCGGGCAGGCGGTGGCGTTTATTATAGATGATGTTCAGGCCGAATGCCTTTGCCCGCAAAGCAACCGCCTCGCCAATTCGGCCAAGGCCGATAATGCCCAGCGTCTTGCCGCCAATGCGGTGCCCGAGCATCCCCGTCGGGCTCCATCCTTGCCATTCACCGTTCCGCATCATCCGATGCCCTTCGCCGAGACGGCGCGGAACATTGAGGATGAGCGCCATTGTCAGGTCTGCGGTGTCGTCGGTAAACACGCCGGGCGTATTGGTCACCATGATGCCCTTGGCCTTTGCGGCGGCCAGATCGATATGATTTACCCCCGCGCCATAATTGGCGATGAGTTTAAGGCGGGCCGGTGCTGATGCAATCAGGTCGGCGTCGATAGTGTCGGTAACGGTCGGTACCAGAACGTCACAATCAGTCATCGCATCGATTAGCTGGTTACGGCTCATCGGCGTATCGTCGGCGTTGAACCCGGCGTCGAACAGTTCGGCCATCCGGCCTTCGACCGCAGGCAATAATTTCCGGGTTACTCGGATACTGGGACGTTCGATGCGGCTAAGTTCTGGCATGGACCGACTAAAGCTGAATTTACTATGGCGTCAAGACAGGATGGTTGCACTGTCGGTATAGCTTACAGTATAGAGCAATCCGGTGGGGTAAGAATATGGCAAATCAGGCAAAATTAATCTGGCAGGCCGCCCTATTGGGTACGGCGGTCATAACGACGTCCGCAGCATATGGGCAGGCGCAGCAAAAGGCGCCTTATTGGGCCTCGATTGAAGAAGCTGAAGCGCGGATGCGCACCGGGCCAAGCACAGAGTTTCCGGTGAAGTGGGTCTACAAGCGCCAAAACCTCCCAGTGAAGGTCGTTGCGGTGCACAGCGTCTGGCGCAAGGTGGAGGATCCCGATGGCGATCAGGGCTGGATGCATGTCCGCCTGCTCAGCCCCAAACGTACCGCCGTCGTGGTCGGCAGCGGGGTCGGCGCGCTCCGCGAAGCACCCGAAGGAACCGCGCGGATTGCCTGGCGTGTGGAGCCCGGCGTAGTTGGTCGAATCGACGAATGCGACAAAGGCTGGTGCCGTTTCGAAAATGCCGGCCGCTACGGCTATATCGAAACCGACCGTTTATGGGGTGAGGAAGCGCCTTAAGCCGGGGCAGCTCCCCGCGGTTCAACTTCCCGACCGCGCGAGACGACTTCGGTGAACCGCGCATGGTAATTCTTGTGCTCGGTTCCCATCCATTTGTCCCACCAAGTGAAATATAGCCCGTAATTGGTATTGAAACCGCCATTATGGTGCAGGTCGTGGTGCGTCGTCGTGTTGATCCATCTGGTCAGCGGCGTCGCCAACCACCAGCGCGGCATGAATTCAAAACCGGCGTGGCCCATCGCGTTGCGGATGATCTGGAAGTTGAGCCAAGTGAACATCACCCAGCCTGGCGTCGGCACAAAGAATTGCCAGATGGGGACGAACATGAACATCACCGCCGCCTCGGGCATCGCGAAGCTGTAGGCTGCCCATGGCGTCGGCGTGATCGAACGGTGATGCGCGCGGTGGAATGACTTGAATAGCCTTGGGTGGTGCATGAAACGGTGCGCCCAATAGAAATACGCATCGTGGGCAATGATTATTGCGCCGAGAATGAACAGGTCGGTCCAAAGCCCGATCCCTTCGCCAAGAATATCATAAAATATCCCAACCTCGCGGCCCCAGATCAGGAAGCACACACCTATTGTGTAAACAAATACCGATTGCAGCGATTGCAAAAACTCGCGCCGCATATCGGCTGTAGTCGCTTCGCGCGCCTGTATCTTGCGGGATTTCAGCGCGGTGCGACGTAACATCCAGACCACTGCAAAAGTAATCGATGCAGCGATCAAATAGCGCCCCATATCGAAGCTGATGATATCCAGCCCATGATTGAGCAAGATGTCGAGGGGAGGAAATCCGGTGGTCATAAGTCGGTCCTTAGCAGTTGATTGGGTTCACCTGCCTGCATCAGCTGCTTGATGCTCATGTCTTTCCGAAACTGGCTAGCCGATTTCGAAATCAGCCAGTGGTTTGCGCCCTGAACGCGCTCGGCGTCATCCCCTCGGCCTCGCGGAACGCGCGGTTGAATGGACCAAGCGAACCGAAACCGGCGTCGAGCGCGATGGTGATGATTGGTACTTCTTTTTGGGTTGGATCGGCGAGCGCGGCTTTCACTTCTGCAAGCCGGTAGCCGTTGAGAAACGCGGCAAAGTTGCGGTGGCCAAGCTGGCCGTTGATGACACGGCGCAGACGATATTCCTGCTCGCCCAGCTGCGCGGCAAGTCCCGAAATCGATAGTCCCTCGTCGCGCCATACCAATTCGCGTTCCATGTGGCTGCGCAGTTTTTCGGCAAGCGGATCGTCAGCAATAGGTTTGCCTACTGCTGGCTTCGCGCCATTGACCGGTCCGAATAAATCGGCCTGCCGCATTCCGAACATCGCCGCGCAAAACAGGAATGTGATAAAGACGATGCTGCTGGTGACGATGCCGATCAGCCAATAAGGCAGGCCTAAATTATGCACCGCGATTTCGCTCAGCGCGATCAACACGACATAGGTACCGACGGCTGCGACCAGCCGAGGCCGTAAACGGCGCCTGCTCTCGATGAGATCCCCCTCGCGACCGCGCCAAGCTTCCCAGAGGCCCGCAGCAGCAAAGGACAACATGCTTATCCGGAATAAAGTGCCCGCAGCCAGGTTGATGATGCCCCCGTCCGGATAGGTGACCAGCATAACAAGGATGTTCGCCCCGGCCAGCAACACCAGCGCCAAATCCCTGCGTCTGATTTGCTTCTCATCATTAAACCATGCCTTTGCGAACAGCCAGAATATGCCCGGTGTGGAACTGCCGCATAAGGCCAGTACCAAGCCCGGTATCGTCGGCCGCCGGTGGAAATCCGCCGTGATAATCAAATAGCAGATGATCGCGAGCGCCATCACTACAGCGAGCCTGCCCGCAAACTGGCCGCGGTGGTCGCGGATCAGCAGCCAGCTCCACAGCGCAAGCAGCGCAATCGAACCGCCGCGCGCCATCAGGTCAATTTGGCTGAAGATAGACATTACGGATGGCTGCCAGACAGAATGCGCAGCGACAAGTGCTTTTGCCGAGGGGCTATGGTCGATTTTGAAATCGGCTAGCCGGGTTTCAAAGCCAGCGCGAAAATCTTCCGACCTCCTACAATTCGTTGCTGTCGCGTCGTGAATTATTCCGACGCAATATTCCAATCAGGAGAATATCCATGTTCGCATTTACCAAATCGGCGATGGTGGCCGCTATCGCATTGCAACCTGTGGCCGCCAGCGCGGCTTCAGATGAGACTCGTTCGATTAGCGTCCGCAGCAATGATATCAATTTGAACACAATAAAGGGTCAAAAAATCCTGGCTTTGCGGATTGACCGTGCTGCGCGCGAAGTGTGCGATTTCGCCAGTGACCAATTGGGCCACCAGGTGCGCAAAATCGAACGGGCATGCCGTAAAACGGCCAAGACATCGGCATGGGCAATGGTCAAATCCGACCGGCGTTTGGGTTTACGCTGACATTTCTATGAGATTTTTGTTTGCCCGATAACGACACGCTCTCTTAGTCGTTGCCCAAAGCAATCCGTTCAGGATTTCTTTTTGAAATTGCGCTAGGCACCGCAAAGAAGCAGCGGAGTTTGACGTGCCTGACATTGCCAGTCTGAAGTTATTGGGACTTGCCGGTGTGGTTTCCTATGCAGCTGCCCGGCTGGCTGCGAAGGCGGGTATGGTCGGGTATAGCCGGTTGACGCTGGTAGCGGTTCCGGTCGATGGCATGCCCGATATGCCAAAAGGTTTTCGGGTGGAGCCGATATCTCCCAGCGCGTTGCTCGGTCACGTTATCGATGTGGCACCTGACGTCCAAGCCCTTCGCTTTGCCCAAAATATGATATGTCTCGCAGCGTTTAACCGCAAAGACGAACTTGTCGGCGTCACATGGGTCGGGGCTGGGCCTTTCGAGGAGGACGCGATGCCTATCCGCTTTCATGTGCCGTTCGATGCCGCGTGGGATGCAGGCCTGTGGATCAAGCCGCAGCACCGGCTGGGTCGGGGATTTGCGGCATTATGGGCGGGGACGGCGGAATGGCTTCGCGCGCATGACAGGCGTTGGTCGATGAGCTGGATTGCCGATTACAATCTGCCATCGCTGCTGTCACACAAGCGGATGGGCGCAGTAACGATAAATCAGGTTATGACTTTCCGCTTTTTTCGCTGGCAATATATGGCGGAAGGCAGGCCTAGGCTGGTACGCATCAGTGGAGGCAGGCCCACCGATTTGTTGTTGCCCAATCCGGATATGATATAGCGGCTTAATCCAAAGCACATATATTCGGCATAGTCGCAGGCGGATGCCGCTGCTATCGACCGTGGCATGTCCGAACAAAAGCATCTCTACCTCGTCGACGGCTCTGCATATATATTCCGTGCATATCACCGATTGCCGCCGCTCACCAATCAGCATGGAGAGCCGGTAGGTGCGGTTTATGGATATACCACGATGCTTTGGAAGCTGGCGGATGACCTGCATCAGGCTGACGGTCCGACCCATATGGCGGTTGTTCTCGACAAATCCAGCCAGTCCTTCCGTAATCGGATTTATGACCAGTATAAAGCCCACCGGCCCGATCCGCCCGAGGATCTGAAGCCGCAATTTCCGATGATACGCGACGCTACGCGGGCGTTCTCATTGCCGATGATTGAGGAAGACGATGTCGAAGCCGACGACATGATCGCAAGCTATGCCAAAGCGGCATGTCGGGCGGGATGGCATGTGACCATTGTGTCGTCTGACAAGGACCTGATGCAGCTGGTCGAACCATGCGTCGACATGTTCGACACGATGAAAAACGAACGTATCCGTACCGAAGAAGTGATCGAGAAATTCGGCGTTGGCCCCGAAAAGGTTGGCGACGTGTTGGCGTTGATGGGCGACAGCGTGGACAATGTACCCGGCGTTCCCGGAGTCGGTCCGAAGACCTCAACCAAACTCATCCAGGAGTTCGGCGACCTTGAATCGGTGCTTGCAGCTGCGCCCGACATGAAGCCGTCGAAGATGCGCGACAATCTGATTGAGCATGCTGAAAAGGCGCGGTTGTCGAAAATCTTGGTCACGCTGAAGGAGGATTGCCCGCTCCCGGTTCCGATCGAGGAAATGGAATTAGGAGCAATCCCTGAGGAACCGCTGGCAGCGTTCCTCCAGCATCATGGATTTAATTCGCTGCTTAAACGCATTGGACATGTCGCCAACACCGCCGCTGCCAACAAGGCGATTGCCGGCAATCCCAAGGCGACGAACAACGGCGACGGTGCGGCGAGTGCGCCGGTCACCGGCAATGCGGCATCGCCCGCGCCGATGCCGCCTATCGATACCAAAAGCTATGAATGTGTAACCGATATCGCGCGCCTCGATCACTGGATTTCACGCGCGCACGAAACCGGGCTGCTTGGCTTTGACACAGAGACCGACAGTCTGCAGGCAGCGAGCGCCAATCTTGTCGGGTTCAGCCTGGCGGTTGCGCCGGGCGAAGCGTGCTATGTCCCGCTCTCGCACGGCGGCACCGATATGTTCGCTGAAAAGCCCGTCCAGATCCCGATGGCCGCCGCCATTGCAAAATTGAAGCCATTGCTCACTGAGCCGTCGGTTCTCAAAATCGGCCAGAACCTCAAATATGACATGTCAGTGCTGGCCCGGCACAGCGTCACGATTGCCCCTTATGACGACACGATGGTAATGAGCTTTGCGCTCGACGCGGGGCGGCAGGGGCATGGCATGGACGAACTTGCCAAGGTCCATCTGAATCATGAATGTATCTCGTACAAGACCGTGACGGGTACCGGCAAAAGCCAGATTGGCTTTGCTGCGGTGCCTTTGGCCGATGCCACCTGCTACGCCGCAGAAGATGCAGATGTGACATTGCGGCTATGGCATCACCTGAAATTGCGGTTGAGTCCTGAGAAAGCGACGGTGGTGTATGAAATGGTCGACCGGCCGCTCGTTCCGGTGCTGTCCAAAATGGAGTGTACCGGCATCAAAGTGGACCGCGCAGTTCTGGCCCGGCTATCGGGTGAATTCGCTGCGCAGATGGAGGTTCTGGAAAAAGAAATCCACGGCCTTGCAGGCCAGCCGTTCACAATTGGCAGCCCGCAGCAACTGGGCGAGATCCTGTTTGGCAAATTGGGTCACAAGGGCGGGAAAAAGGGCAAGTCCGGGCAATATTCAACCGATGTAACGGTGCTCGAAGATCTGGCGGGCCAGGGCATAGAGATCGCGCGCAAGGTTCTCGATTGGCGTCAACTGGCGAAGCTCAAATCAACCTATACCGACAGCCTTCAGCAGCAGATCGATCCGGCAACAGGCCGTGTTCATACCAGTTACAGCTTGGTCGGCGCGCAAACCGGGCGATTGTCTTCGACCGATCCGAACCTGCAGAATATCCCAATCCGCACCGAAACGGGGCGGCAGATCCGCGATGCGTTTGTCGCCGAACCCGGCAATGTCATATTGTCTGCCGACTATAGCCAGATTGAACTGCGGCTGGCGGCGCATTTCGCCGATGTCGCACCGCTTCGCGATGCTTTCGAAAAAGGCGAGGACATCCATGCGCGCACCGCAATGGAGATGTTCGGCGAGGTCAATCGCGACACGCGCGGCCGCGCCAAGACGATCAACTTCTCGATTCTATACGGCATCTCGCGCTGGGGTCTGTCCAAGCGGCTGGAATCGACACCCGACGAAGCGCAGGCGTTGATCGATGCGTATTTCAAGCGCTTTCCCGGCATATCTAACTATATTCAGGAAACTTTGGCCGAGGTTAAGGAAAGCGGCCATTCCACCACACTTTTTGGTCGCAAAACCTGGTTCCCGCGTATCAAGTCAGCCAGTCAAGCAGAGCGTCAAGGCAGCGAGCGCGCCGCGATAAACGCGCCGATCCAAGGGACAAGCGCTGATATCATCAAGCGCGCTATGGTGCGGATGGGGCCTGCGCTGGAAGCTGCGGGCTTACCTGAAGTCAAAATGTTGCTGCAGGTTCATGATGAACTGGTTTTCGAATTGCCCGAAAACGATGTCGCAGCAGCAAGCGAGATTATTCGCGGGGTTATGGCAAATGCGGCGGAACCGTTGGTGAAATTAACGGTGCCGCTCGGTGTAGAGATTGGAACAGGACCAAGCTGGGGCGCAGCGCACTAGGACACTACGCCCCAATCTGATTATGCTTCTTCCTGTTCGAAAGTCACCGCAACGTCGCCATTTGCTGACAGCCTTACGGTTCTATCTTCTATGGTAGCGACAAGGCCGCCATCAATATAATGATGATGGCCCTTGTGGCTGCCTTCGCCGCTGTCGGCCTTGGTCAGCTTGATGCGGTTTCCTTCAACCTTGTCAACGGTCCCGACATGGACGCCATCGGCACCGATAACTTCAGCATGTTCCTGAATTTGTGAGAGGTCTGCCATTTGAATATTCCTTTGCTTGGGAAAGGTTAAACGCGCCAAATGGCATGAAGGTCCACAGGCATCGACCATATCGGCCGTGTCGCACAACCTTCTTATTTTGATAGCCGAACTGTCGCACGCAGTTCGCAATAATGACGCCATCGCTGCGCATAGGGCCATCTTCCCAACCGCAGGAGTCTCCCAAAATGCGTCGTTCTTTTATCACTGCAACCCTCTCTATTCTTTACACAACGACGGCGATGCCTGCGTTTGCCCAAACAGCCGAAGCCGACGATCGGGCGTTCGAAGGCGACATTATCGTAACCGCACAAAAACGCGAAGAGCGGCTGGTCGATGTTCCCGTAACGATCAGCGCCGTAAGCCAGGCGCGTCTCGAAGAGCTCGGAGTTAGCGATCTGGACGAGCTGGCCAATTATATCCCAGGCCTTAATGTGCAGGAGCAGAGCGCCAACAATCCCGGCATCGTGATCCGAGGGATTACCTCGGACTCAGGATCGGCGCAGCAGGCGGCGCGCGTTACGCTTTACTATAATGGCGTCGACATTTCGCGTTCGCGCGGTTCGTATCAAGACATTTATGACGTCGAACGTATCGAAGTCATCAAGGGCCCGCAGGCGACGTTGTTCGGTACGGCATCGGCAGTAGGCGCAATCAGCATCATATCGGCACGACCACAACCCGGCTTTTCCGGCGCATTCACCGCAGGCATTGGCAATTACGATCAAAGGTTGCTGACCGGCAATCTTAATCTCGGGTCGGACATAATCGCCGGACGCGTGGCGTTCGCCTATAAAAAGCGCGACGGTTATGTAAACAATCTGGCTCCCAATCAGGATGATCTGAACGGGCAGGATCAACTTGGCGTCCGCGGTTCGCTTCGGTTCACGCCAAATGGCGCGCTTACTGCCGACCTCATTCTGACCTATGACCGTCAGCGCAACCCAGGCACAGCATTTGTCTCGCGCGCACTGCCGACGACATCGGGTCCGGGCAATCCGTTCGGCGATGCCTTTCTCGGCGGTTCATCGCGTTCATTGCAAGACCTGTATCAGGACAAATTGGGACTGACCCGTGACGTCTATGATGCCAATTTCATCGTGGACTATGAATTTGCCGACAATTGGGCGCTGACTATGGTCAATGGTTACCGCAAATTTGACTCGCTCGAAGTATTCGATGCCGACGGCTCCGCCGCCGAATATCTCGAATTTACCGAATTGGCCAAGGGCGACCAGTTCAATCATGAAACCCGCTTTGCCTACACCGACGATAAATTTCGTGGATCATTCGGTTTCAACTTCTTCCACGAAGACAGTATCCAGAATGTCCCGTTCTCGACAAACGAGCGGGTGTTTTTCGCGTGTGCCACCAGCACTGCGGCAACGCGTGCGCAGTGCGTCGCACCCAATGGTAGCGTTCCGGCGCAGGCCCTTCCCGCGATACCCTATAGCTCGGTATTCGAAAATCAGGGCCGTAATGACAGTTACTCGATGTTTGCCGATGGCACATGGATCCCAACGCCGAAACTGGAGATAACGGCTGGGGCGCGCGTCCTGATCGAGAAGCGGCGCTCAGGCTTTTACGCCCGCGTTCCGCGGTCGGCCGTAACCGGCGGTGCATCTGTTATTCCAGGTCAGATTGATACCGCAGGTCAAACATTCCGGACCGAGGACAGCTTCGCCGCTGTCCTGCCGCGTTTCAACTTGCTCTACCGTTTCTCGGACAATTTCAACGGCTATGCTACGGTATCGAAAGGCCGCCGTTCAGCAACTGTGCAACTTGGTGCACGCTCCACGCCGGGCGGCCCGGCAGCCAACTTCACCCCGGTGCTGGCAGAAAACATCTGGAACTATGAGGTTGGCCTAAAAGGCGCATTGGGTATTTTTTCGGGCTCGATTGGCGCTTATTATCTCACCTACGACAATTTTCAGGTGAGCATTGTTCTGCCAAACGGAACGACCCAGACACAAAGCGCGGGCACCGCAACCAACAAGGGTGTTGAGGCTGAACTGACAATCAAACCTACACGCTGGCTGAGCGTTTTCGGCAATATTGGCTATATCGACGGGGGTATCGACGATAAGCCAACCATCGCAGCCAACTTCCGGGGCGCGAAATTCCGTTTGCAACCTGAGGTGCAGGCGTCTGGCGGATTTACGATAAATGCGCCCTTGGGCGGACTGACCTTCTTTGCCACGCCATCGGTGACCTATCGCAGCAGCATGTTCTTCGAAATCCCGAACAACCCTGTCACCAGTCAGGATGCGGTTACTTTGGTCAACGTCAATGCAGGGTTCCGCTTCGGCGGCGACCGCTTCGAAATATCCGCCTTTGCGCGCAATCTTTTGGATGAAGATTATCTGCTCGATGCGGGGAACACGGGCGGCGCTTTTGGAATCCCAAGTTTCATTCCGGCGGAACCCCGACTTTACGGCATACGGGTTGGCGCAAAATTCTAATCCGGCGAGTAAATAACGGGATTTGACTCGAAACTGTCACGCGTATGACGTGAACGCGTAACGCGTGACAGTTAATCGGCAATTCCAGTTAAGGCAACAACTGGGAAAATCATGACCGATATTTTGAAAGATGGCGTCCTCAAAAAGGACGAGGTCACCGGTATCTTCGACCCGAAAATGCCCGATTGGTTCCACGAAAAAGAACCGCGCAGCTATCAGCCCAAGCAAAAATACCGGACGGTCTGGATATCTGACATCCACCTCGGAACGTCTGGCTGCAATGCCGAACTGCTGCTCGATTTTCTGCACAGTATCAAATGCGATACGCTGTATCTGGTCGGTGACATTGTGGATGGCTGGCGCTTGCGCAAGGGCTGGTATTGGCCGTCCAGCCACAATGAAGTGCTCCGGCGTATCCTGAAAATGGCGCACAAGGGCACGCGCGTCGTGTACGTTCCGGGCAATCATGACGAGATGTTCCGCGACTATGTCGGCCTTGGCTTTGGTGGCGTCGAACTGGCACATGAGGCGATCCACGAAACCGCTGACGGTCGGCTATTGCTCGTAACCCACGGCGATATGTTCGACAGCGTCGTCTTATATGCGAAGTGGTTGGCGTTCCTCGGCGACGCTGCTTATACCTTCCTGCTGAAGGCCAATATATGGCTAAACGCGGTGCGTCGTCGGTTCCATCTGCCTTATTGGTCGCTGTCATCCTACCTTAAAATGCGCGTGAAGAACGCGGTTGCGTTCATCGGTCAATATGAAGAGGCAGTTGCCCGCGCGGCAATCGAACGCGGCGTCGATGGTGTCGTATGTGGCCATATTCACCACGCAGAAATTCGCGAATTTGATGGCGTGACATATTATAATGATGGCGACTGGGTCGAAAGCTGCACTGCTTTGGTCGAAGACAAGCACGGCAATATGTCGATTGTTGATTGGGCCGAACACACTCGCCAGCGCCGCCACGCGGACAAGCTCGCCAAGGTCGCCGCGTGAGGATCGCCATCGCCACCGACGCATGGGTCCCCCAAGTCAATGGTGTTGTGCGCACGCTGGAAATGACGGTCAAGCTGCTGCTGGAGCGCGGGCACGACGTAAAAGTTATAAGTCCCGACCAGTTTCGGACCGTGCCATGTCCTGGCTATGGCGAAATCCGTTTGGCGCTGGCACCGCGTTTTGGACTTCGC
>JBGSVG010000044.1:0-12891 GCA_041753095.1 Sphingorhabdus sp.
TCAAACGCCCGCTGGCGCGCTTCATGCTATTTACCAATAAATCCGGCAAATAAAAGCCTTCCATACTTGACTCCAATGCGCTGCACTGCACAACGGCGGGCAAGCAATAAAGCCAAGTAAAAGGAATGGCTGCGGGATGACACAGTACGTATATCGGTTCGGTGGCGGTGTTTCGGATGGTGACGAAACTGTTCGCGGCAACAAGAATATCCTTGGCGGCAAGGGTGCGAACCTTGATGGCATGGCCTCGATTGGCCTGCCAGTGCCCCCGGGTTTTACGATCACCACCGAGATGTGCAGCGCCTATTATGCCAACGGCCAGACCTTCCCCGACAGCGTCCGCGCCGAAGTCGCCAACGGCATCGCGCATATCGAGCAAGTGACCGGCAAGGTCTTTGGCGATCCTGCCAATCCTTTACTCGTATCGGTTCGCTCGGGCGCACGGGTGTCGATGCCGGGGATGATGGATACCGTTCTGAATCTGGGGCTTAACGACATTACCGTCGAAGGCCTCGCAACCTCGTCGGGCGATGCGCGCTTTGCGTGGGACAGCTATCGCCGGTTCATCCAGATGTATGCCGATGTCGTGCTTGAGCTCGACCATGGCGCGTTTGAAGAGGCGCTGGAAATCGCCAAGGAAGATCGCGGGTTTTACCTCGATACCGAGCTTTCTGCCGATGATTTGAAGGCCTTGGTCGCCGAATATAAGAGACTGGTTGAGGCCGAATGGGGCAAGCCGTTCCCGCAGGATGTACACGATCAATTATGGGGCGCGGTCGGCGCGGTTTTCGGATCGTGGGAATCGGACCGCGCCAAGGTCTATCGCCGCCTCAACAATATCCCGGGCGACTGGGGCACCGCGGTCAATGTGCAAGCGATGGTGTTCGGCAATATGGGCGAAACGTCGGCGACGGGTGTGGCGTTTACGCGCGACCCCGCGACCGGCGAGAATGCCTATTATGGCGAATTCCTGATCAACGCGCAGGGCGAGGATGTGGTCGCTGGCATTCGCACGCCGCAATATCTGACGCTGGCGGCGCGCGAAAGGGCAGGGGCGAAACCGCTGTCGATGGAAGAAGCAATGCCCGAGGTTTACGGACAGCTCGCCGACGTCTTCAACATCCTCGAAACGCATTACCGCGATATGCAGGATATCGAATTCACCGTTGAGCGCGAGAAATTGTGGATGCTGCAAACCCGTTCGGGCAAGCGCACTGCGAAGGCCGCACTGAAGATTGCTGTCGATATGGCGGAATCGGGCCTCATCACCAAAGAAGAGGCGGTACTGCGCGTTGACCCGATGGCGCTTGACCAGTTGTTGCACCCGACGCTTGATCCCAATGCGGCCCGCGATGTGCTGACGTCGGGCCTGCCAGCGTCGCCGGGTGCTGCTTCGGGCAAAATCGTGTTCGACGCCGATACCGCCGAACAGCATGACGCGATGGGCGAGGCGGTCATATTGGTTCGCATCGAAACCAGCCCCGAAGACATTCACGGCATGCACGCTGCCAAGGGCATCCTCACCGCACGCGGCGGCATGACCAGCCACGCGGCGGTGGTTGCGCGCGGCATGGGGCGGCCTTGTGTGTCTGGCGCGGGCAGCTTGCAGATCGACGCAAAGGCCAAGACATTGCGCATCGGCGAACGCAAATTGGGTGAAGGCGATATCATCACCATCGACGGCACCAGCGGCGAAGTGATGGCGGGTGCTGTCCCGACCTTGCAGCCCGAATTGGTCGGCGATTTCGGCACCTTGATGGTCTGGGCCGACGCAGGCCGCCGGATGAAAGTCCGCGCCAATGCCGAAACGCCACTCGACGCGCAAACCGCGCGCGACTTCGGCGCAGAGGGCATCGGCCTTTGCCGGACCGAGCATATGTTCTTCGACGCCGCGCGCATCACCGCCGTGCGCCAGATGATCCTCGCCGACGACGAAAAGGGCCGTCGTGCAGCGCTCGACAAATTGCTGCCCGAACAGCGCAAGGATTTCGCCGCAATCTTCGAAGTGATGGCAGGGTTGCCCGTCACCATCCGCCTGCTCGACCCGCCGCTGCACGAATTCCTGCCACATGAGGAATCGGAATTTGCCGATGTTGCGGAAGCGGCTGGTGTCGGGATCGAGGTGCTGAAACAGCGCGCCGCCGAACTGCATGAGGTCAATCCCATGCTCGGCCACCGTGGCTGCCGTTTGGGTGTCACCTATCCCGAAATCTACGAAATGCAGGCGTGCGCGATTTTCGAGGCGGCTTGCTCGCTGGCCGTCGCGCCAGTCCCCGAAATCATGATCCCGCTCGTCGGTACCCGCCGTGAACTGGAACTGATGAAGTACGTCGTCGATAAGGCCGCCGAGGCCGTCTTCGCCGAACAGGGCAAGCGAATCGAATATCTCGTCGGCACAATGATCGAACTCCCCCGCGCCGCTTTGATGGCCGATGAAATTGCCGAGCAGGCGATGTTCTTCTCATTCGGCACCAACGACCTGACGCAAACAACGCTTGGTGTTTCCCGCGACGACGCCGCACGCTTCCTGACGCATTATGTCGACAAGGGCATCTACGCCCGCGACCCGTTTGTCAGCATCGACGTCGAAGGCGTAGGCCAGCTCATCGAAATCGCCGCGACCAAAGGCCGTGCGACCCGCCCCGACATCAAACTCGGCATCTGCGGCGAACATGGCGGCGATCCGGCATCAATCGCGTTCTGCGAGAAAGTCGGCCTCGATTATGTCAGCGCCTCGCCGTACCGCGTGCCGATTGCGCGATTGGCGGCGGCGCAGGCGGCTTTGGCAAAAGGTTAGAAAAGGGGTTGCGTGCGCCGTAATCCGCTCCTAATAGCGGCGCTCCAGTGCACCCGTAGCTCAGCTGGATAGAGCATCAGACTACGAATCTGAGGGCCGGGCGTTCGAATCGCTCCGGGTGCACCAACACCACAGGCATCCCCAATCGGGGGTGCCTTTGTTGTTTGTGGACCATGGACGGGGCGAACCTTCGGAGTCGGAGCGTAGCGGAGACGAACGAGCCCGCAAGGGCGAGGACAATCGCTCCGGGTGACCATTTTCCCTCTTCAGTTAGTTTCAGGCGGTGGCACGTAGATTGGCGGCGGCTTTGGCAGGTCGTCTTCGGGCCGCGTAATCTTGCGCTTGCCGCGTTCCAGCCACCATGTCTGCTGCCATCCGGTTACATCGCTAATCGGCTGCCCCGCCTTGTTGCGTGCGGGTTCGTAGCGGAAGCGCTGTTCAATCAGGCGGCAGGTGGTGGCGTCGATGTCGGCATTGCCGCTCGATTTGACCACGCGGCATTTGCTCGGACGCCCGTCAGCACCGACGGTGAAATGCGCGGTGACGGAGCCGCCCTGTCGCGCCGCTGTAGCTGATTTAGGATAGTCAGAATTGTTGATTTTCCCGCTGACCAGCTTCGCCCGCGACGCCACGCCTCCGCCTCCAGTGCCATCGCCGCCGGCGCCGCTGCCAAAGCCAGACCCGATCCCGCCAGCACCTGTCCCCGCGCCAGGTGAATTGGCTGCGCCTGCATCGTTTTCGCGACCTATACCTGCCTTGGGTGCGGCAGGGATTGGTTTGGCCGGGATTTTCACGATTCGCTTGGGTGCTTCGCGCGGCACGCTGGTCTTTTTGAGATTGGCGGCAGACGCCGCGCCTTCGGGCTCGGGTGCGGCTTGTTTGGGTTTGTCGTCAGCGACCGTTGCTGGAACGGGCACTTCGATCACATTGAGGTTGCTCAGCGCCGACGTCACAATCTCGCCGGGGCGGATGTCGAAGGCGTTCAATATCGCGTAGCCGACCACCGCGTGCAGCACGATGACCGCCACCGCCGATTTCCACCGGTCCTTTTTGCTGCTGGCTCCCAAGAAAGGCATCGGCTCCCCCTATTTGCAAACGATGACATTGCGCACGTGAAGCGTCAATGAATGCAAGAGCTCCTTTTAGGTTGCCGAAATGGCCTTCGAGGCATAATTGCACGCCGATACGCCCCTGCCATCCAGAAAATAGTGCTCCTCATGCCGCAAAACGCCAAATCTGCCATCGTCCTGCTGTCGGGGGGTCTCGACTCGATGGTGGTCGCAGGCTTGGCGCGCGAGGCGGGATATGATCTGATTGCGCTGACCATCGACTATAACCAGCGCCATCGGATTGAACTGGAAAGCGCGGCGACCATCGCCGCGCATTTGGGTGCCATCGAACATATCGTACTGCCGCTCGACCTGACGCGTTTTGGCGGATCGGCGCTAACGGCGGATATCGATGTGCCTAAGGAAGGCGTCGAGGAAAACGCGATTCCCGTCACTTACGTCCCGGCGCGCAATACGATATTCCTGTCTTTATGTCTGGGATTGGCCGAGGCGCGGGGTGCGCGCGATTTATGGATTGGCGTTAATGCGCTCGATTATTCGGGCTACCCCGATTGCCGCCCCGACTTCATCCGTTCGTTTGAGGTGATGGCGAATCTCGCCACCAAGGCGGGTGTCGAGGGTGACGGCTTCACGGTTCACACGCCGCTGCTGCATATGAGCAAGGCCGACATTGCGACCGAAGCCGCGCGCTTGGGGCTCGATGCGGGGATGAGTTGGTCCTGCTACGACCCTTCGCCCGACAATAAAGCTTGTGGCCGCTGTGACAGCTGCCGCCTGCGCGCCAAGGGGTTCGCCGATGCTGGGCTGACTGACCCGACCGTCTACGCATGAGCTATGCCGTCAAAGAGATTTTCCTGACATTGCAGGGTGAGGGCGTTCACGCCGGACGCCGCGCGGTGTTCCTGCGCTTTTCCGGATGCAACTTGTGGACAGGCCGCGAGGATGACCGCGCTAACGCTATCTGCCAATTCTGCGACACCGATTTTGTCGGAATGGATGGGGTAAATGGTGGGCGATATGAAGCAGATGCATTGGCCACCAAGGTCGCCGAGCTTTGGGGTGAGGGCAGCGACCATCGTTATGTCGTCATCACCGGCGGCGAACCGATGTTGCAGGTAGATGATTTTATTGTTGATGCGCTCCATGCCCGAGGGTTCACCATCGCCATCGAAAGCAATGGTACCATCGCAACGCATCCCGGCATTGATTGGGTGTGCATCAGCCCCAAAGCGGGTTCCGAAGTCATCCAGCATACAGGCGACGAACTCAAGCTCGTCTGGCCGCAACCGGGCAGCGACACCGTTGCTATGGAACGCTGGAATTTCGCCAACCACCTGATCCAGCCGATGGACAGCGGCGATGAGTCGCTCAACCGCCTTAATGTCGAAGCCGCGACCGCCTTCGTCAACGCCAACCCCAAATGGCGCTTGTCCCTGCAAAACCACAAGATTTTGGGTCTGCCCTGATAGTTGGTAAATCCGCTTGAATCCCCGCTCATATGGTGACAGTCTTGTTACAGGAGAGTCAGGGGAGAGTAACATGGCCAGTAGAGCGCAACAGACGACACATTCACGCGCGCATAAGAGCTACGCTAAGCGGATTAGCGACCATGTCGCGGTCGCGCTCGTGGTTTACACGCTGGCGTTGATCTTCATCACTTCGCCCGCGATGAGTTCGGAAGGCACGTCGATCCTGCCTTATTTCATGCTGGTGGTATTTGTCGCGATGGTCATTCCCGCCTGCCGAAATATGGAGCGTCGCTGGCAGTCGCTTGAAAAAGGCGAGTTGAACGAAGCGGGGCTCGAAACCCGGTTTAACACTGACCGGTTCAAGCTATGGATTGCAGCGTTAGGAATACCGGTACTTCTGTATGTCCTGTTCACGGTTTTCTGACGCTCAACGAATTGACGCTTAATCGCCCCGCGCCTAAGCGGGAGCGATGTTGAAACCACAAGAAGCGCTCGACCGCGCGCAAAATCTCGTATCCCAAGCCATTCAGGCAGGCGCAGATGCTGCCGACGCTGTCTATGTCTGCGACGCCTCGACCGAGGTACAGGTGCGGCTTGGTGCGCTTGAGGATGTGGCCCGTTCAGAGGGCGAAGATATTGGCCTCCGCGTTTTCGTGGGCCAGCGATCAGCGACCATTTCATCCTCCAACATGAACCCCGCGATACTGGCTGGATTGGTCACCCGTGCGATCGATATGGCCAAGGAAGCCCCCGAAGATCAATATGCGGGGCTGGCACCGCAGAATCGGCTGTTGAAAGGCGATCTGCCCGATCTCGATGCCGATGATGGCAAAGATCCGGACCCCGCAGAACTACGCGCAGCCGCGCTTGAATGCGAAGACGCTGCGCGCGCAGTCGAGGGCGTAACCAACAGCGAAGGCGCAGGTGCAAGTGCGAGCCGATCGATCTTCGCGCTCGCGACCAGCCACGGATTTGCGGGTGTCAAATCGGGATCGGGCTATGGCATTTCGGCAAGCGTACTGGCGGGCGAAGGCGATGCCAAAGAGCGGGATTATGACTGGCGTTCCGCGCGGCATTATGCCGACCTTGAAAGCCCTGCTGCCATTGGAAAACGAGCAGGTGAACGCACAGTAAAGCGAGTCAATCCAGGCACCGTCAAAAGTGGGCAGATGCCGGTGGTGTTCGACCCACGCGTGGGCAGCTCGTTTGTAGGCCATTTGCTTGGCGCGATTTCGGGCTCGGCAATCGCCCGCAAAACCAGCTTTCTGCTCGACGCCAATGGCAAGCAGTTGTTCGACAGCAGCATATCGATAATTGACGATCCGCACCGCAAACGCGGGCTGGGTTCAAAGGCTTTCGACGGCGAGGGCCTGCCCACCGCGCGCCGCTCGATAATCGACAAGGGCTTGCTCACTGGCTGGTTGATGGAAAGTGCATCGGCGCGGCAATTGGGGCTGGAGCCGACCGGCCATGCCAGCCGAGGGATAAGCGGCGCGCCGGGGGTTAGCCCGTCGAACCTGCATCTGGAAGGTGGAACGTTGTCACCTGCTGAGCTAATGGCCGACATCAAGCATGGCATCTATATCCATGAACTCGCCGGGCAGGGCGTCAATCCTGTGACCGGAGACTATAGCCGGGGTGCGGCCGGCTTCCTCATCATCGATGGCGAGATTGCCGGACCTGTGAGCGAATTTACCATTGCCGGAAATCTCAAGGACATGTTCAAGGCGATGACTGCCGCGAACGACCTCGAATTCATCCGCAGCAACAATGTGCCGACGCTGCGGATCGACGGCATGATGATTGCGGGTGCCTGAGCGGCTGTTAGACCGGGACGCGGTGATCGCCGCGACGCAGGAGGCGGCGGCGCTTGCCTTTACAAGCTGGCGCGACGGGGCGGTTCCCGACACTAAGGTCTGGCACAAGAGCAAGAATAATCCGGTCAGTGACATCGACATGGAGGTCGATGCTCTGCTGACCGATCGGTTGTGCGGGATATTGCCCGAGGCGGCTTGGCTATCTGAAGAAACGGTGGACGATCCCGCGCGGCTCGATGCACGGCTGCTATGGCTGGTCGATCCCATCGACGGCACGCGCGATTATGTGCGCGGGCGCAGCGGCTGGTGCGTTTCGGTGGCACTGGTGGCGGATGGACAGCCGGTGTTCGCGGTGATGGCAGCGCCAGCGCAATCCAAGCTGTGGGTCGCGGCGAACGGCGAGGGCGTAACCTGTAACGGCGAGCGCCTTTCCGGTAGCACGCGGCAAGACTTCACCGGATCACGCGTCCCGGCTGACGACCTTCCCAGACTTGACCGAGACCTAGTAACGGTCGAAAAACCCAACAGCATCGCCATGCGGATGACAATGGTTGCGTGCGACCGGGCTGACTTGGTTGCGTCGCTGCGTTGGGGCAATGAATGGGATGTCGCCGCGGCGCATCTGGTCGCGCAGGAGGCAGGTGCCGTGGTGACCGATGCGCTCGGTAAGCCGATTGTCTATAACAAACGTGAGCCGCTGGACTTTGGTCTGATTTGTTGTGCACCAGATATTCATCGCGCGGCGGTGGAGCGGCTGGCCGGACGCGCGGCTAAATTGCTGCGCGAGGCCTAGTCCAAAGGCTACCGCGGTCCATATCGCGCGGATTGTTGGCGAGGGCATCGACGAACGCTTTTCTCACCCAGCGAAATTTCTCGGGGCGGCTCGTGTAAATCCGCTGGTCCCACGCATGTTCGCCGGCGCTCCGCACCTTGCGCGCAATTTCGCCGTAAATACCCGCCGCCGACAGCACCGCCCACCGCGCTCGGAAAGGCAAAGCGGCGGCACCGACGCGGGCCGAGGCCTCATATTGCTCTGCCTCGTCGGCCAGCCAGCGGCCCATTAACGCCAATTTTTTGCGATTATGCGGTTTCATCAATTCGCCCGGTCCAATTTCCAGCATCGCCATCCAGTCGTCGGGCAAATAACAACGCCCAGCCACATCATCTTCCGATATATCACGCGCAATATTGGCAAGCTGGAACGCCAGCCCAAGGTCGCAGGCGCGGTCGAGCGTCGCATCATCGTCCGGCGACACACCCATTACCACCGCCATCATCACGCCAACCGCGCCCGCCACATGATGGCAATAGCGGTACAGGTCAGTTTCACGGCGCGGGTGCCAGTCGGCGGCGTCGAGTGCAAAGCCCTCGATAACATCGTCTGCCATTTTTTTTGTGAAGCCGCATTCGCGTGCAACCACGCCAAGGCAGTCGAAGGCTGGTTCGCCGGTTGGTTCGCCGCCTAGGGCTTTTGCCGTCAAATCGCGAATAATGGCCAACCGCACCATCGGGTCTTCGACCGCCTCCATCGCACCGCCATGATCCTGACCATCGGCCATATCGTCGCATTTGCGGCACCAGGCGTAGAGCAGCCACACCCGCTCGCGTGTTGTCTTGTCGAACAGGCGGCTGGCAAAACGGAAGGATTTCGACCCGCGCGAAATGCTCTCCTGTGCGAAGGCTACCAGCGCAGCGCGGTCTAGTTCAGCCATTTTACAACCCTTTGTCATTCCCGCGAAGGCGGGAATCCATGGCCTGACTGTACCGCGCACCACAACAGTGCTTTTGGCTGCCACGGTAGACCATGGATTCCCGCCTTCGCGGGAATGACAAAGTGGGATGACCGGAGGTCAGGCCTCACAAATCATCCGCTTTCATCTGGAAGATGTTCTTGTGCGGGACATAATCCGTCATTCTGCCGAGCAAACCGTCAAGCGTGTCGTCAACAATCATGATACCGGCATGTTGAGGGCGGATGAAACCTACGTCGATCATGTTTTGGTTGAACGCGATGAGTTGGTCATAAAATCCCGCGATGTTGAGGACGCCGACCGGCTTGCTATGGTAGCCAAGCTGCGACCAGCTAATCGCTTCCCACAATTCGTCCATAGTGCCAACGCCGCCAGGGATGGTGATGAAGCCATCGGACAGGTCGGTAAACTGCGCCTTGCGTTCGTGCATGCCGGAAACGACATGCAGTTCGGTGCAGCCCTTATGTGCTACTTCGGCGCCAACCAAAGCTTCGGGAATGATGCCGATCACCTCGCCGCCAGCCTCTAACGCCGCGTCGGCCACCGCGCCCATCAGGCCTAAGCGTCCACCGCCATAAACAATGCCGATACCGCGTTTGGCCAGTGCCCTGCCAACCTCTGCCGCCGCCATGATGTAGATCGGGTTTTCGGGCGTTGCTGACCCGCAATAGACGGCGATTCGCTTCAAGCCATTTCCTCCAGCATCAGCGCAGCTGTCGCCTTCGCGCTGCCGACCACACCCGGAATACCGGCGCCGGGGTGCGTGCCCGCGCCAACGAAATACAGATTTGGTATCGCATCATCGCGGTTGTGCGCGCGGAAAAACGCGCTTTGCCACAAGACCGGCTCAAGGCTGAACGCGCTGCCCAAATGCGCCGACAGGTCGCGGCCGAAATCGGCTGGTGTGTAATGGAATTGAGTCATGATCCGCGACCGGATATCGGGGATCAAACGGCGTTCGAGTTCGTCGAGGATACGTTCCTTCAATGCTTCGCCAACATCGCCGTCCCAATCCAGCGGCGCCTTGCCCATATGCGCGACTGGCGCGAGCACGTAGAAGGTTGAACAACCCTCCGGTGCCAATGACGGGTCGGTGACCGTCGGGTGATGCAGATAAAGCGAGAAGTCCTTCGGCAATATCCCGTTCTTGTAGATATCGTCGAGCAAGCCTTTGTAGCGCGGGCCGAACAGGATCATGTGGTGCGGAATACCCGGCCATGTGCCCTTGATGCCCAGATGCAGCACGAAAAGGGACGGCGACCAGCTTTTGCGGTTGAGCGATTTCGCCGCGCGCTCGCCGCGTTTGTTGCTGGTCAGCAAATCCTTGTAGGTGTGCATAAGGTCGCCGTTCGACGCGGCAACATCGCAATCCATCCGCCAGCCTGATTTTGTTCGAACGCCGATGACCTTATCGCCGCGCGTTTCGATTTCCGCGACTGCATCGCCCAAGCGAACCGTGCCGCCCAACCGCTCAAAATGCGTGACCATTGCTGCGACCAGCCGGTTGGTGCCCCCCTTGGCGAACCACACACCACCCTCTTTTTCGATGGTGTGGATCAGCGCATAAATAGCGCTGGTGCTCATCGGGTTGCCGCCGACGAGCAGCGTATGAAACGACAATGCCTCGCGCAGTTTCTCGTTTTTCACATAAGATGAGACAATCGAATAGACCGAACGCCACGCCTGATATTTCATCAGCGCAGGCGCCGCCTTGATCATCGACGCGAAATCCAAAAACGCGACAGAACCGAGCTTCTGATAGCCTTCCTTGAACACACCCTTCGAATATTCGAGGAATTTGCGATAACCCTCGACGTCGTCCGGGTTAAGCTTTTCGATTTCGGCTTTCAGACCAACCGCATCGTTCGAATAATCGAAATTCGTGCCGTCCGCCCAGTTCAGGCGGTAGAACGGGAACACAGGCATTAACTCGATATCGTCGGCCATCTTGTGACCTGATAGCGCCCATAATTCTTCCAGACAGGGCGGGTCGGTGATGACCGTCGGGCCACCATCAAAGGTGAAGCCGTCCTTCTCCCAATAATAGCCGCGCCCGCCTGGCTTATCGCGCGCTTCGATAATGGTGGTCGCAACGCCAGCCGATTGCAGTCTTATGGCCAATGCCAGACCGCCAAAACCGGCACCGATAATCGCCGCTGTCTTCGTCATTTCTTCTTGCTCCGGATCGCGGTGATGGCTTTCCCGATGGGAATGGGCGGCTTGCCAGACAATATACGCGCCTTGTCACCGCCGGTCGTCTTCCCCGCATAGAAGCGTTCGATCAATCCGGGCTTTAGCCTGTAGAACCGTTCAAGGATCTTGTAACGGTCGCTTGTATCGGCGCCGCGGAACAGCATCCGGTTGAGCATGCGGTAGAATTTTCCGTCCTGCCAATGCTCTTGTGCGCGCTGACGCATCACCATGTTAAGCTTGTCGCCGTCCAGATCGGTCTGTTCGGCAATGAAGATCGCGTTGCGCACCGCGTCGGGCAGCGAATAGCTCGTCACCGCCTGAAAGAACGCCCCGCGCGCGCCGGCCTTCGCGGTCCGCCCGCTACCGCTCGCCCAATAGCTTTCGAGATCGCCGCCCATCACGACGGGCAGCACGCCATTTTCCTCGCGGACTACGCGCTCGACCTTCCAGCCCTTGGTGTCGGCATATTCGGCGATGCGCTGCCGATACCGCTGCGCATCATGCGTTGGCGTGTCGCTGTAATAAGTGTCCTCGACAAACACCTTGTCCATGCCGAATGGCAGGACATAGACGAAGCGATAGCCATCATGCTGATCGACGGTCGCGTCCATGACGATGGGCTTGGTTAGATTATGCGGCTCGGACAACTGCATCAACTGCCCGGTGAATTTCTGCCAGCCGCAATCGAGATGGTTGGTATCGCCGCCGCCGCGCGCATCGATCACGCCGCCAGCATTGATCCGCTGCGCGCCATCCAGCACCACAAGTCGCGGACTGACCGACTTGACTTCGCGGCCGGTCATCAACGCCGAGGCGGGCAGGTTGTTGCGCAGCACCCAGTCGAGCCGCTCGGATTCGATGCTGTAATAAATATTGTCCAGTGACCGCGTATGACCGGGGAAACGCACTTCGTAACCAGACCAGCCGTACGTCACCAAAGGCGCGGTCAGCCAGCGATGTTCGGGCAAAATGTCGGTGGCAAAATAGCTCCAGATATGGTTACCACCGAAATGGTCTTCCTGTTCAATCAACACGATTTTCAGTTCAGGCCGCATTCGCGCGACGGCAAGCGCGATCAGCCCACCGGCAAGACCGCCACCCACAATCGCAAGGTCACATTTGAAATTTTCTCGGTTCACGCCACGGCCCTAGCGCAGGCGTTTTGCAAGGGAAAGCCTTGTCCCAACGAAATACACAGCTTTCTGGGCGGTTGACTTTTGGGCCGGGGAAGGGAAGCAAAGCAATATGGCGCATAACGCAAAAGCAATAGCGATTTACAGCCTCAAGGGCGGGGTGGGCAAAACTACACTCACGGTCAATCTCGCGGCGGAAGCAGCATTGCGGCGCGACAAAAAGACTTTGCTGTGGGATTTGGACCCGCAGTCGGCGGCGAGTTTCATCTTGGGGCATGAGCCGGAGAAGAAACCAAAGGCACGGTCGGTCTTCGAGCGCGATATTGAGCCGGATACGCTGATAACAAAGACTGCCATTGCAAATCTCGACCTGCTTCCCGCCGATATTTCATTGCGGAGCCTCGACGGTTTTCTTGCATCGCTCGGGAAAAAGAAACGGCTGGCCAAACTCGTCGAAACCATCAGCGGCAAATATGATCGGATATTTCTGGACTGCCCGCCCGGCCTGACCGAAACCAGCGAACAGATGATGCGCGCCGCCGATATCATTATCGTGCCGGTCATCCCGTCGCCGCTGTCGCAGCGCGCACTGGACGATGTGGTCGCGCATCTGAGGGAGCATCACAAAGGCCATGCGCCCTTGCTGCCCGTCTTCTCGATG
>JBGSVG010000045.1:0-3742 GCA_041753095.1 Sphingorhabdus sp.
GTCAATCGCCTGCTGCCGCCCCATTTCGGTGTCGAAAAATCCGTTGAGCAAATCCCAGACCAGCCCGCGCTCGACGACGGTGCCGTCATGCTTGTGGCGCAGCGCCTCGCCCCAGTCGCCGTGGACCAGATCGAAATCGATGTGATGCGCCTCGTCGAGCCAGTCGCGGAACGGCACGATCATATGCAGCAGCACTTCGTCGCAGTCGGATATCAGCAGCGGCCTGCTCATCCCTCCAACTCCTGCCGGGCCTGCACAAGAACCGCAGGCGACACGCCGATGACTGCGGCGCAGGCGATAAGGTCTGGCTCATAGGCCTCAAGGAAGGACAAGATCGCCGCCTGAGTCCCGCGCTCGGTGATGCTGGCGCGCAAGCCTTCGGGTGTCAGCCCCGTCAGCGACAGCAGCCGCTCGGCGCGCGCTTCCTCCATCAACGCCCAGGCCAATGCCTGAAACGCCATTCCCGACGCGTCCAACTTGCCATTTGTTTCATGCATAAATTTCGCATAAGCGAAGCCCCGAGCGAACGCAAAGCGGGAAAAGGTCGGTATGCCCAAAAAGGTGATGATCGTTGAGGATAATGAGCTGAACCTCAAACTGTTCACCGATCTTTTGCGCGCGCACCAGTTTATAGTCGAGGGCGTGCGCGACGGACGGCTGGCGCTGGAGCAAGCGCGGATGTTCGCCCCCGACCTTGTCATCATGGACATCCAGCTGCCGCATGTCAGCGGCATCGACCTGATCGAGGCGATGCAGAAGGACGCCGCTTTGGCCGCGATCCCCGTGCTGGCGGTGACCGCCTACGCGGGCAAAGGCGACGAGGAGCGGATCAGAGCCGCAGGCGCGCGCGGATATCTCTCGAAACCGGTGTCGGTGATGAAGTTTCTGGAGGCGGTGCGGGGGATTGTTGGGTGAACGCTAAGAAGATTTTGCCGAGCGCTATTATCGCAATGATGCTCCCGATCACATTGTCGGCTTGCGATAAGAGCCGACAGACTTACAGTGCAAATTGCTCAACCCCGCTGCCGCATTGGGGAACTGAGAAAAGTGGGACAGGACATTTAAGAGTGGTGCAGCCGGTCTTGATCGGCTCGGATGGATCGATACTATGGAATGCTGTAGTCATATCCGATGCAACGCTCGAAAACTACATGGCAAAAGTAAGCGAAATGAATCCAGAGCCGCACATTGTTTTGGAAGTTTCGCCATCGGCCGAATGCGGGCGGGTTAACAAGGTGCGCAAAATCATGAATGGGGCTGCGATATGCAGCGGACGCTACTCACTTTGCAGCGAAGGCTGGAACTGGAGGCACTGGCCCGAGGTCGGCGGGCCATAACCGTTTAGTCGTTCTAATCATAAAGGGCGCCCGAAGCGATTCTCGCGCCCTCACGGCACAATCGTCGTGAACAAAAACACCGCGAAAATCAGCAGATGCACCGCGCCCTGCAACACAGTTGTCTTACCGGTGCCAAGCGTCAATGTGGTCACCATCAGCGTCAGGAACAGCAGCACCATCGACTTGGTGTCGAGGCCAAGCGCAATCGGCAGGCCCATGAAGAGCGACAAAGCGGCCACCGCCGGGATGGTCAGGCCGATGGTCGCCAGGGCCGAGCCAAGCCCGAGATTGAGGCTGGTCTGCAAGCGGTTGGCAAGCGCGGCGCGGACGGCGGCGACGCTTTCGGGCAGCAGCACCATCGCGGCGATAATCACGCCGACGACCGCGCGCGGTGCGCCAGCGGTATCGACCGCGGCCTCGATTGTCGGCGCAAGCTTCTTGGCCAGCAACACGACCGCACCGAGGCAGGCGAGTAACGCTACGCCCGAAATCACGGTTTGCCGGTTTGTTGGCGGCGCCGCATGCGCGTCCACATCGGCGGCGACGCTTTTGTCGGGCAGGAAGTAATCGCGGTGCCGCACCGTCTGCACCGCTACAAAGGTCGCGTAGAGCAGGAAGGAAACGATGGCGACGAAGCCAAGCTGCGACGCCGAATAGACCGGCCCCGCCTCGCTCGTCGTGAAATTGGGAAGCACCAAAGTCAGCACCGTCAGCGTGCTGAGCGCCGCCAATGCTGCGCTGACCCCGGTTTGCTGGAACGGCTGTTCCTTGTGCATCAACGCGCCGATAAAGATGCACGCGCCGATCAGGCCGTTGAGAATGATCATCACCGCCGCAAACACCGTATCGCGCGCGAGCGTCGCTGCATCGTCGCCACCCGCCGACATCAATGTCACGATTAGCCCGAGTTCGATAATGGTAACGGCGACCGCAAGCAGGAATGTGCCGAACGGCTCACCAACGCGGTGCGCGACCAGTTCGGCATGGTGAACGGCGGCCAGCACCGTCGCAATCAGAACGGCGGCGAGGAGGAATGTTGGCAAAGCGGTGCCCAAGCTAGCGGAAATCAGCACCCAAGCAGCGGCGGGCGCGGCCCATGTCCAGTGGTGAACGAATTTCTGCATTGGCCATCTGTAGCCACGCATGCTCGCAGCGCAAGGGCAGCGCCCTGCACAATCGCCCATGCCCCGATTCTTGTCGGATGCTCCATTTTCCTATATGCAGCAACCAAGTCGCAAAGCATCGAGGATACGCCCATGGCCACCGCACCGCTTCCGCAGCTTGAACGATTTTTCCTGACCGACGCCGGGCTTGAGACCGACATCCTGTTCAACCGCGGTATTGACCTGCCGTACTTTGCGTCGATAACGCTCCTGCAATCCAGTGACGGCAGGCGAGCGCTCGAAGATTATTATCGCGGCTTTATGGAGCTTGCACGGCGGATGGGCACCGGGATCGTGCTTGAAAGCGCGACATGGCGTTCGAGTCCGGATTGGGCCGAGCCTCTCGGCATGACTTTGGCCGAACTCGATGCGCTGAATGTCGATGCCATTTCAATGCTGATGGTTCTGCGCGATGGATATCAGAGCGATGCAAATCCCATCATCATCAGCGGCTGCATTGGTCCACGGGGTGATGGCTATGACCCGGGACGGATCATGTCGGTGGACGAGGCACAGGCATATCATACCCATCAGGCGCAGATATTCCGGTCCGCAGGCGTCGACATGATTGCCGCGATTACCATGACCAACGTGCCCGAAGCGGCCGGATTGGCGCTGGCGGCAAAGGCTTTGCAAGTGCCGGTCGCGATCAGCTTCACCGTCGAAACCGATGGGCGCCTGCCGACTGGTGCCTCACTGGCCGATGCGGTTGCTGCCGTCGACGAGGCAACCCGCGACTATCCGGCTTATTATATGATCAACTGCGCGCACCCCACCCATTTTGCCGGGGCGTTGGAGGACAATGCGCCGTGGACAGCGCGCATTCGCGGGGTGCGCGCGAATGCGTCCACCCGCAGCCATGCCGAACTGGATGCGATGACCGAACTCGACATTGGCGATCCGGCGAATCTTGCGGCGCGACACAAGGCGCTGATCGAGCGGTTTCCGCATATTAATGTGCTGGGCGGCTGCTGCGGCACCGATTTGCGGCATGTTACAGCGATAGCAGAAGCCTGTGTCGAATCAAAAAGGGCGCCCGAAGCGCCCTGATCGATACCGTACTCAAGTAGCTTTTGGGCTTACTTGATTTTGGCTTCCTTGAACTCGACATGCTTGCGCACGACGGGGTCATATTTGCGGAACGTCATCTTTTCGGTGATGTTGCGCGGGTTTTTCTTGGTCACATAGAAAAAGCCGGTGTCAGCGGTGCTGAGCAGCTTGATCTTGATCGTGGCTGGCTTC
>JBGSVG010000046.1:0-7289 GCA_041753095.1 Sphingorhabdus sp.
CGTTCCGGTGTTCGTGCGAGTTAACCCCCAAGACAGCCATCTAACCCACGACGATCTGGCGTCGGTTTTGCCGTTCCTGCCCGACGGAATCGTTTTGCCCAAGGCAGAAGGCGCCCGCTCGGTCAACTGGCTGCGCGCCGAGGCGGCGGCGGTGGCGGACAATCCCGATGGCGAAGCGCCGCCGATCCTGCCGATTGCGACCGAAACGCCGGGTGCTGTGTTTGATCTGGGGACGTTGCGCGAGGTTTCGCATTATCTGGCAGGCGTAAGCTGGGGCGCGGAGGATTTGCCTGCCTCTGTTGGAGCGGCGACGTCACGCGAGGCAGACGGCAGTTACACTGCGCCTTATGAAATGGTTCGTTCGCTGACTTTGTTCGCTGCGCATGCGGCTGGGGTTGCGGCGATTGACACTGTGTTCCCGAACATCAGCGATGAGGCGGCCTTGACGGCCTATGTCGCACGGGCGGCGAGGGATGGTTTCACCGGGATGCTCGCCATCCACCCGTCGCAGGTGGCGGCGATCAATGCCGGTTTTACGCCGTCGCGTGAGCAACTCGC
Organism: Sphingorhabdus sp.; assembly: GCA_041753095.1. Classification (GTDB taxonomy): domain Bacteria; phylum Pseudomonadota; class Alphaproteobacteria; order Sphingomonadales; family Sphingomonadaceae; genus Sphingorhabdus_B. Next base: position 559 of record JBGSVG010000046.1, read on the forward strand.
CCACGCACAAGCCGTGGTTGATGCGTTTGCCGCAAATCCTGGAGCGGGTGTGCTCCAACTCGACGGCAAAATGATCGACGCGCCGCATTTGAAAGCGGCGCTCTCGATCCTATCGAGAGTTTAAGCCGCCAGCTTCCTCAACACATAATGCAGGATGCCGCCGTTCATGAAATATTCGACCTCGTTCGCAGTGTCGATGCGGCACAAAGTGTCGAAGTTGAAGGTGCTGCCGTCCTTGCGTGTGACCATCACTGTCACGGTCTGGCGCGGCTGAAGCAACGCAACGCTGGTGATCGTGAAGCTATCGTCGGCGGTCAGGCCTAAGGTCACGCGGCTTTCGCCTTCCATGAACTGCAACGGCAGCACGCCCATGCCGACGAGGTTCGAGCGGTGGATTCGTTCGAAGCTTTCAACAATGACCGCGCGCACGCCGAGCAGGTTGGTGCCCTTTGCCGCCCAGTCGCGGCTTGAGCCGGTGCCATATTCCTTGCCAGCGATCACCACCAATGGCGTGCCGTCGGCTTTGTGCTTCATGGCAGCGTCGTAAATTGGCATGACCTCGCCATTATAGCTGCTCATTCCACCTTCGATGCCGGGGACCATTTCGTTTTTGATGCGGATGTTGGCAAAGGTGCCGCGCATCATGACTTCATGGTGGCCGCGGCGAGCGCCGTAGCTGTTGAAGTCGGCTTTGCTAACCTGATGTTCCATAAGGAATTTTCCGGCTGGGCTGTCCGCCTTGATGCTTCCGGCGGGTGAAATATGGTCGGTGGTGATGGAATCGCCCAAAATCGCCAGTGGTTTGGCTTCGATGATGTCCATCACCGGCGCGGGGGTCATGCTCATCCCTTCAAAATAGGGCGGGTTGGCGACATAGGTCGACCCGGCGCGCCATTGATAGGTGTCCGAACCCTCGACCTGGATCTTCTGCCAGTGCGCGTCGCCCTCATAAACATGGGCATAGCGAGCGGTGAACATCGAGCGGTCGATGTTTGCGGTCATCACATCATGCACTTCCTGGTTGGTTGGCCAGATGTCCTTCAGATACACGTCGGTCCCGTCGGTCGCTTGACCGATTGGCGTGGTGGTGAAATCCTCGGTCACCGTGCCCTTGAGCGCGTAGGCCACGACCAACGGCGGTGAGGCGAGGAAGTTCGCGCGCACGTCGGGCGATACGCGGCCTTCGAAGTTGCGGTTGCCCGAAATCACTGACGCGGCGACGATGTCATTGCCGTTGATCGCCTTCGAAATCGGCTCGGCCAGCGGACCGGAGTTTCCGATGCAGGTCGTGCAGCCATAGCCGACCAAGTTGAAACCAACCGCGTCGAGATCGGCGGTCAGGCCAGCGCGGTCGAGATAATCCGTCACAACCTGCGACCCCGGCGCAAGCGAGGTCTTCACCCAAGGCTTGGGCCGCAAACCAAATGCGTTGGCCTTGCGCGCCACCAAACCGGCGGCAACGAGAACGCTTGGGTTCGAGGTATTCGTGCAACTCGTAATCGCCGCAATCACCACATCGCCGTCGCCGATATCGTGGGTCTTGCCCTCGACCGCTACGCGCTTCGCACCGTCATGCTTGTAAACCGACGCGAGGTCGTCGTTGAACACATTGTCGACTTCGGTCAGGATAACCTTGTCCTGCGGGCGCTTGGGGCCAGCCAGCGAAGGCACAACGGTCGCCATATCAAGCGACAGCGTGTCAGTGAAAATCGGGTCCGCCATGTCGGCATAGGCCCAAAGACCTTGCTCCTTGGCATAAGCCTCGACCAGTTCGATCTGGTCCTCATCGCGGCCAGTCAGGCGCAGATAATCGAGCGTCTTTTCATCGATGCCAAAGAAGCCGCACGTCGCACCATATTCAGGCGCCATATTCGCCAGCGTCGCACGGTCGGCGAGCGACAGCGAAGCCAGACCCGGCCCGTAATATTCAACAAACCGCCCGACAACACCCTTGGCGCGCAGCATCTGGGTCGCGGTCAGCACAAGATCGGTCGCGGTCACGCCCTCGGCGAGCGCGCCGGTCAGTTTGAAGCCGACAACTTCGGGGATCAACATCGACACCGGCTGGCCAAGCATCGCGGCCTCGGCCTCGATCCCGCCAACACCCCAGCCAAGCACGCCAAGGCCGTTGATCATCGTCGTGTGGCTGTCGGTGCCTACGCAGGTGTCGGGATAGGCGATGGTCGCGCCGTCGGGGGCGACCGAAGTCCAAACCGTCTGCGCGATATGCTCGAGATTGACCTGATGGCAAATCCCGGTTCCGGGAGGGACAGCTTTGAAATTATTCAGCGATTTCGAACCCCATTTCAGGAAGTCATAGCGTTCGGCATTGCGCTGATATTCGATTTCGACATTATGCTCGGCCGCCTTGGGGTGGCCGAATTCGTCGACCATCACCGAGTGGTCGATGACGAGATGCACCGGCACCAGCGGATTGATCTTCGCCGGATCGGCCTTGAGCGCGGTCATCGCATCGCGCATCGCGGCGAGGTCGACGACGCAGGGAACGCCGGTGAAATCCTGCAACAACACGCGGGCAGGGCGATACTGGATTTCGCGGGTCGATTTGGCGTCGGTCTGCCAATCGACCATCGCCTGGATATCCTGCACCGAAACGGTGAAGCCGCCATCCTCGAACCGCAGTAGATTTTCGAGCAGGACCTTCATCGAAAACGGCAACCGCGACACATCGCCCAGTTTCTCCGAAAGCTTTGCAATGGAGAAATAATCCATCGTCTTGCCGCCAGCGGTCAAGGTGGAACGGGTCTGCAGGCTGTCTAATCCGATTGCGGTCATAAATACCTCGTCAAAAAGTGGTACTTTTTGCCGGTTGGGGGTGACGAAGTGCCCCACACCGTTCGTCCTGAGCCTGTCGAAGGACAGGGGCCAAGCGCGGTGCTTATTGGACCCGTCAAACCAGCGTTAAAGCGGGAGAGTCGTTTGGTGGCCGCGCCTTAGCGCGGTTGGCGGAGGGGTGCAAGGTGGGGGCTACAATTGCTTCACTAAATCGTAGATGGTTTTGACCAGACCAAGCGCCGCAATTAAGAGCAGGCAGCCAAACTCCAGCCGAATATTTATTTTAGGCAATTTTTGGTCGCATTCATTGCGGAATTGAGCTCGTCAAATATCGTCTGAGCAGTAGGATGTGATTTCCAAAAACTTTGGATGCAACAACGCTTGTTTCGGGAATTGCGAAACTCTCCTGTTATAGGATGCCAAAGATAGTCTCTACTGCGCTTTCTCGAACGAAACAGGATAAGCGGGCCGTCTTGCTTATATTTCCAGTAATAAAGCGGGTCTGAAATACACCAAGCGGTATTGACCGCCCAAAACGCGGCGGCAGGGTAGTTTTCGATGGAATAGATTTCTACATCTGAATCTATCTCGACGAGTCGGCAGCCCGACAGCAACCGCTCAATGTAGCCTCTCGTGAATTGGTCAAGATCGTCTGGATACATTCCGAAAAATTGATCATTCGGAAGCGCCTGTCAATAAAAATGATCTATATCAATTATTTATAGCGGTTCTGTTCCGAGGCTGCGATATAAGTTTGCGCCGCCAGTTGTCCAGTTCGCTTAGAAATCTGCTCCTCGGACCATGTTGCTATATCCCCATACTCGGCAATGAAAGACTGCACATATGGCGGAATATGTACGATATTGTTTTTGAAACTCGCTGGATCGCGCAGTTTTGCAATTTTTGTTGGAAAATCATCATTCTGCAAAATTCCGTTTATCTGTTTTGAGATGACCAACAAATTTCCAATATGATGCACATAATGATCCTCGTCGCTGACAAGTGACCTCGCCAACAAATGCTCGATGTTAAATACGCTTTCGATCTTGTTGTTGAAGCTATAATAGTCAAGAATTCCAGATCGTTGACCTTCTTTCATGCCTATGTTCGAAAGAGCATCAAATATGTAGCGAATGGTAAGTTTGTCGCTGTCGTTCAAATAAGAAAGGCTTGAGAATTTTGCTACAAATTCATCTTTCTTTGCAAATTTTTCTTTCGCATCTTTCTCAAACTGGTCGCATAAATCGTAAAAGTTTTCGGAATTAAAAAACATACTGCTGTAATCGGCATACATTTTTTCAACATCGTTACCTATGCGTTCGCAGACTCGATTGTTGATGAAATGAAGCGATTCTATAGTTCGGCAGATATTTATGATCCTCTTCGGATCTTGAGCGTCATAGGGCAGCTTTGTATATGCAATAAACAACGCATAAATCAATGGGATGGGTTGAGTAACACGGAATGCTTTCAATGCGTTACAAGGGCGTGATATCTCTTTTGTGTACATTGAATTGGAAATGCCTAAATTGTTGTGCATCCATTTTTCAAACTGCTCTGGGTTGTCGTCGTTGTAAGCTGAAAAATACGAAGAAAAATGAAGAAGCTCGTCAACAAAATCTGAAGTTTTTATACGAGATGCATAATCACGAAGTTTTCTATAGAGATCACGATTAACAACATATCCATTTTTGGAAATCCAAAAATACTTTAATACTCTTATAATATTGTTGCCTGAATCGCTGGAAAATTTGTCCCAAGCGTCTTTTACAGACTGACTCCCTAGCTCTACTTGTTTAGAAAAAAGATAATTTTTCAATAAATCCGATATTTCAAGAGGCTTACCTCTAGCGTTAGTTCGTTCAAAAATTTCAAAAGCTTCAGATTTATCTTCAACATCAATTCTAATGATAAATGTTTCATTGAATATATGTTTCATGAAATCTTTGAATTTTATGGAGTCACCATCACATAAATTATCAATTTGATTATAGGCATAACGATAGATAGGTTCTACCCTATTAACCTGCCTTTTAATAGACTTTTTACTTCTATCTTTTAACGAAACTGAGTCTGGAAAAACTGAACCATCCCATTCATAAGCACTCATGTGATTATACACATGGTAAATCATTTCTGATGGTCGAAACTTATCGATTTCATCTTCACTATAGGGATCAACTAATCTTATTTTTCGTTGTTCGTGCATCGAAAGCTCACTGTTACCGAGAACTTTTCTCGCATAATTCCGTGCAGCAATGAGAATAATCATAATGGTGGTGAATCGTTGTTGGCCATCGATGATTTCTATTTCAGCCGATTTTTTGAACTTGCTTACGTCGAATATCATCGTTCCCAAAAACAAATGATTGCTTATTTCAGACTCAAGTGACGATCGAAGATCGTCAAAAAAATCTTTGACCTGGGCATCGCCCTTCCAATCGTAGCCGCGTTGATAGTCGGGAATGACGAACTTTGCTTCACTGTCGAGCAACTGCTTGATGGTGTACTTTTTAGGTTCGTACATTTTGCCTCCGATTCTCAGAAATCTGAACGATCGGTGATCTGATCATTATTTTAGTATGATTACAACGCTATTATTGATTTCTGTTTTGTAATGTGTTGGCAGGAAGTTTTTCGCCCATTTCCCAAAACTGGCATCATTTCCGACAGTGAGCTTAGTTACGCCACTACCATCAACTGCGAAGGAAATGGCGCTGCCAGTGCCACTGCTTCGTCAGGGCTCCCCGTCAGCCATTTCTCATAATCATCCGGTTGCAATATCACCGGCATCGCCTTGGGATGCAGCGGCGCAACCAGCGGGTTGGGTTCACAGGTCAGGAAGGCAAAGGCGTCGCCTTCCTCTGTAGGGCGCCAGATTCCGGCAAAAGCCGACACAGGGGCGTCGGTTACACTGAACCAGTGCTCCTCTCGCCCCGCGCCAATTTTCGGTTCGGCAAATTCGTTGAAAGGGACAAGGCAGCGTTGATTTGGGCTTGCAATCATCGACCGCCAGAACGGGCTATTGAGGTTGCGGACATTGGTGATGCGCTTTGTCACTGTCGCTCCGGGACGCTTGCCAGCCATTTTTAATGGCACGCCCCATTGCATCGTCTCCATAATCTTTGAGGTGCCATCAAGGCGCGCAATGATTGCCTGATATTTGGGCCAGACGTCGATTTTGATTTCCGAAAATTCGTCGGCTGGCGGGTCCCATGCAATATATTCGCGCCATGACGGAATAGCCTCGGGATTGTTGCGGTAATGGTTGCACATGCGCTCTGGCTAAACCCGAAGCCAGTGCGAATACCAGACAAAATTCGCTATCATCCCTCCCGCAGTACCCGCGTCACTTCCTCCAGCGTTCCGCGCACGCGCAGCAGCTGGTCTTTGCCGAAGACGATCAGGCATTCATTGTCCGAATTATCGGCGAGGCGCACGAACTGGACTATTTCTGGATTGACCGAGATTTTCTGGCCGCGTGTGTCGGTCATATTGACGAAGGGTATCATAAGCTGTCCTTTAATTTGTTGAGCCAAGCCGATGTCGGCTGCCGTGACGCCGGTCACGGGTCTGCGGAATAACTTATGCCATGTTGTAGATGTTATTCAGGGAGAAGCCACATGATCCGTAAGTCCGCTTTGATTGCTGCCACCGCACTGGCCTTGTCCGGCTGCGCCAACCTCACGCCTCCGGCCACGCAACGTCCGCTGGCGCAGGAAGGGACGCATTGGATCACCTATGATTCATCGCGGCGCGGCACCTTGCTGGCCGTGGAAAATGGCAAGGTGGTGCGGTCATGTGCGGAACCGGCACCTGACACCGCTTATTCATTCACAAATTCGTTCAAGGGGTCGGTCAAGAAACCAGAGGGACCGGAGGCAGAGGTCGACCTGGCGTTGAATGCCACCGCGTTGGCGCTGGCCGGGCGCGAC
>JBGSVG010000047.1:0-13305 GCA_041753095.1 Sphingorhabdus sp.
CATCGGGATTGAAATGGCCAAGGCCTGCGTCGATGCCTTTCTTTCCACAGATTTTGGCGGAGATCGCCACCAACGCCGGGTCGATAAACTGTCCCACCCGATTACACCCAAGGAGCCAGCATGAGCAGCGCCGCCGCTAACTACATTCAGACAAACGGATTTTTCACGCAAACGCTCGTTGAGCGTGACCCCGAGATCGCTGGCTGGATCGCCAAGGAGCTTGGCCGCCAGCAGGACAAAATCGAACTGATAGCGTCTGAAAACATCACGTCGCGCGCGGTACTTGAAGCAACGGGTTCGATCCTGACCAACAAATATGCCGAGGGTTATCCTGGCAAGCGCTATTATGGCGGATGTGAATATGTCGACGAGATCGAAACCATCGCTATCGAGCGCGCCAAAAAACTGTTCGGCTGCGAATTTGCCAACGTGCAGCCCAATAGCGGCAGCCAGATGAACCAGGCGGTGTTCCTCGCGCTGTTGCAGCCGGGCGACACTTTCATGGGTCTGGATTTGAATTCAGGCGGACACTTGACCCATGGCTCCCCAGTCAACATGTCGGGTAAGTGGTTCAATCCGGTGGCTTATGGTGTCCGGCGGGACGACCATCGTATAGATATGGACGAGGTTGCCCGTATCGCAAAAGAAACCAAGCCGAAGCTGATCATCTGCGGCGGCACGGCTTATTCGCGCGGCTGGGATTGGGCCCGCTTCCGCGAGATTGCGGATGAAGTAGGCGCTTATCTGATGGCCGATATGTCGCACATCTCCGGGTTGGTTGCAGGCGGAGTGCATAGCTCACCTGTTCCCCATGCGCATGTGACGACCTCCACAACCCACAAGTCGCTACGCGGGCCGCGTTCGGGCATTATCCTGACAAATGACGAGGCGCTGGCGAAGAAGTTTAACTCGGCGATTTTCCCAGGGTTACAAGGCGGCCCGCTGGTCCATGTCATCGCCGCAAAAGCAGTGTGTTTTGCCGACGCGATGAAGCCTGAATTCAAAAGCTACGCAGCAAGCGTCGTTGAAAATGCCAAAGCATTGGCTTCCAGCTTGCAGGAACAGGGCCTCGATATCGTCTCGGGAGGCACCGACAACCATTCGATGCTGGTCGATCTTCGCCCCAAGGAAGCAAAGGGCAAGCACGCCGAGCATGCGCTCGACCGTGCTTCGATCACCTGCAACAAAAACAGCATTCCTTTCGATCCCGAGAAGCCTTTTGTGACCTCCGGTCTCCGGTTAGGTACCCCGGCGGGTACGACCCGCGGTTTCGGACCCGCCGAATTCCGCCAAATAGGCCGTATGATCGCCGATGTGGTTGAGGGTCTGCGCAAAAATGGAGAGGCAGGCGACGGCCAAGTCGAAGCCCGGATCAAGGACGAAGCCGAAGCGCTCTGCGCACGCTTCCCAATCTATCCCTCTTGAACTATAAAGGTGACTTACCCATCTAATACACAGAAGGGAAATTGACGATGTCACTTTATTGCAACGAATGCGATTTCGAGTATCAGGACGGTACCAAATTCTGTCCGCAATGCGGGTCAAAAACGCCCGAGCAGCGAGCAGCAGAAAGTATTCCGAATCAGGCCAAGCACTATGTCGGTGAAGCGGCGGATGAGTTGTGGGGCGCGACCAAGGACGCGTTTCACACCGGCAAACATCTTGCAGATCAGGATACCGTGAAGAAGGTTGCGGGCGGCGCCGCCATTGGTGCTGCTGCTGCCGTTATTGCCCCGATCGGCTTAGCCACGGGTGCGTTGATTGGTGCCGGGATTGTCGCTTACCGTCATGTGAACAAAAAGAAGAATCAGGAAAACAAATAATTGCGTTGCCCTTTTTGCGGACATGATGACAGCCAGGTCAAGGACAGCCGTCCCACCGAGGACAACAGCGCAATCCGCAGACGGCGGCAATGCGAAGGTTGTGGCGGGCGCTTCACGACTTTTGAACGAATCCAGTTACGCGAACTGACCGTCGTCAAAACCGAAGGCAAACGCGAGCCGTTCGAGCGCGAAAAGCTGGAACGTTCGCTCTCCGTGGCTTGCCGCAAGCGGCCGGTGGACAATGCACAAATCGAAAAGCTTGCCTCGGGTATCCAGCGCCAATTGGAAACGCTCGGCGAAAGCGAAATAGAGTCGAAGCGAATTGGCGAATTCGTGATGGACGGCCTGAAGGCGCTCGACAGCGTCGCCTATATTCGCTTCGCTTCGGTGTATAAGGATTTCAGCGAGGCCAAGGATTTCGAAGATTTCGCCGGGAGCGTCGTCGAAGCGGCGAAAAAATGAGTTCGCCGCCGATTATCATTCTCGTCCGCCCGCAACTGGGCGAAAATATCGGTAAGGCCGCGCGTGCGATGCTGAATTTCGGGCTAACCGAAATGCGGCTGGTCGCTCCTCGCGACGGCTGGCCCAACCCGTCGGCTGGACCTGCAGCTTCTGGTGCAGATGTGGTGCTGGCCAATGCACAAGTGTTTGACACTCTCGAACAGGCCACTGCCGATATTAACAATGTCTACGCGACAACGGTCCGCAAACGAGGCGTTACTAAACCGGTCATCACGCCCGAGGCTGCGGCTCTGGAAGTCTTCGGTAATCAGGGGCGTAGTGCTATCCTCTTTGGAGCAGAACGATCTGGTCTCGAAAGCGATGAGGTCACTGTCGCCCGCGCAATCATTACAGTGCCGATCAATCCCGAATTCGGCTCGCTCAATCTGGCGCAGGCCGTCATCCTGTGCGCTTATGAATGGTCGAAGACGCAGGCACTCGCCAGTCCTCCGAAAACCGATCTCGATCCTCCAGCCTCGCAGTTTGAATTGGACGGACTGATTGCGCAGCTAGATGACATGCTGGAACCGCTTGGTTATTTCAGGCCGGTTGACCGCGCGCCGGTCACGCGGCGGACGTTACGGAATCTGCTGACAAAGCCCGCATGGAATGCGCTGGAAGTGCGGACATTGCGGGGGGTTTTGACGACACTGGCGAAGCACCGCCGGGAAGTTGACTAAATTTCTGGGTTCCGGATGTCGTCCCAGCGGGCAAACTCATATGCTATCGAAGCTTCAACAAGTTGATCCCAAAAACTCTGGATGAGAGGGACCGGCACGCCCAGTTCTTCGGCGCGGGTAACTGCATTTTCGATGACCTCGCGCTTTCGGGCTTCGTCGCGCACGGCATTGCGGTCGGTTTTGATTCGCGCTGCCGCATCCATATAGGCAAAGCGCGTGGCGAATAAGTCCATCAGCGCAGTATCAATCGCATCCACACCGGCCCTTACTTCGGTCATATTGGCACAATCGTCGGGGCTTTTTGCGGATGTTCGGCTTGACATGGCGGCGCCTTTAAAGTTCGACACACACAAAGTCGAGCCAGATGTTGACTTATCCCCCCATTGCCGCCATAGGCCCGCCTTCGCAATTGACCCTGCATCCCGGTGAAGCAGGTGTCCGGCCTATCCTGCATAGGTCGCGCGGTACCGGGAACAACGTTGTTAGCAATTGGAGACACTAAATGTCGAAGCGCACAAGCTCGAAGTATAAACTTGATCGCCGGATGGGTGAAAACATCTGGGGTCGCCCAAAATCACCTGTCAACAAGCGTGAATATGGCCCCGGCCAGCATGGTCAGCGCCGTAAGGGCAAGCTATCCGACTACGGCATTCAGTTGCGCGCCAAGCAGAAGCTCAAGGGCTATTATGGCGACGTCACCGAAAAGCAGTTCAAGCGTGCGTATCAGGAAGCCAGCAACATGAAGGGTGATACGTCGCAGAACCTTATCGGTCTGCTCGAACGCCGTCTGGATATGATTGTTTACCGCGCCAAGTTTGCACCAACAATTTTCGCTGCGCGCCAGATCGTTAGCCACGGTCACATTCGCGTCAACGGCGTGAAGTGCAACATCGCCAGCCGCCAGGTCGCAGTAGGCGACGTCATCAGCCTCGGCAACAAGGCCAAGGAAATGGCACTGGTCATCGAAGCGCAGGGCCTCGCCGAGCGCGACAGTCCTGAATAGGTTGCGGTCGACGGTAACGACAAAGTCACCTTTGCGCGCATCCCGACGCTTGATGAAGTGCCTTATCCCGTCAAGATGGAACCAAATCTGGTCGTCGAATTCTACTCGCGTTAATCCGCGTTTCCGACCTGAACAAAATAGGCGGTCCTTCGGGGCCGCCTTTTTTGTTTGAGCGCAGGGATGGCCTCTGCCACAAGGTGCAATAATGTTTCCCTTCAGGAGAATCCGATGCGCTTATTGACGCTCGCCCTTGTTTCGGCACTTGCTCTGACTTCAGCCTGCAAAAAGGTCGATGACCAGCCTGCTGACACCGCCATATCCCCCTCGGCACTTCCCGATGTCGTAGTGCCTGATCTGTCGATGCAGACGATGAAGGATGTCACCAAGGAATTGTCGCTAGACAGTTATGAGGGGCGGGCGCCTGGTTCGCCGGGCGAGGTGAAGACCGTTGCCTTTCTGATACAGAAATTCAAAGCGGCGGGATTGGAGCCGGGTAACGAGGGCAGCTGGACTCAGGACGTGCCGCTGGTTGAAATCACTGCGAAGAATGTGTCGGCGCTTAGTATTGCGGACAAGTCCGGGAAGGCGATGTCCTTCGCATATGGCAGCGAATATGTTATTGGGTCCTACCGCGAAACGCCGAAAACAAAGGTCGACATGAGCGACATGGTGTTCGTCGGCCATGGCATCGTTGCACCCGAAAAAGGCTGGAACGACTATGCTGGCGTCGACGTGAAGGGCAAAACCGTCGTCGTCATGGTCAACGACCCGGACTTCGATGCCAAGGATTTAACCGGCGAATTCGGCGGTAAGGCGATGACCTATTATGGCCGCTGGACGTACAAATATGAAGAAGCAGCACGACAGGGTGCGGCCGCCGTCCTCATCATTCACGATGATGCTCCCGCTGCTTATGGCTGGAATGTCGTCAATTCGAGCTGGACTGGAACGCAATTTCTTGCCCAATCCAAAGACGCAGGCGCAAGCCAGACTCAGGCCAATGGCTGGATCCAAAAGAGCGTCGCCAAAGAAATTTTCGTAGCAGCCGGTCAAGACCTCGACAAACAAATGGCGGCAGCCAAGCAAAAGGGCTTCAAGGCCGTTCCGCTTGGTTTGAAGGCTTCTATGAGCTTCGACAATGACATTGCGCGCAAAGCCAGCAAGAATGTGATCGGCATTCTTAAGGGTGCAAAAAGGCCTGAAGAGTATGTGCTGTACACCGCGCATTGGGATCATTTGGGTCGGTGCACTGCAGCAACGGACGGCGATGATATCTGCAACGGCGCGGTCGATAACGCGACTGGTACGGCGGCTTTGGTTGCACTCGCCGAAGGTCATAAGAAAGCCGGTGCACCTGACCGCAGCATCGTGTTCCTGGCTGTCACAGCCGAGGAATCAGGTCTGCTTGGGTCAAAATATTATGCCGAAAACCCAGTATTCCCGCTGAACCAAACCGTCGGCGGGGTAAATATGGACGCGTTTTCCATGGCCGGTCCTGCAAAGAATCTAACGGTCATCGGCATGGGCAAATCACAGCTTGATGGCTATCTGGGCGCTGCAGCGAAAGCCGAAGGCCGAACCCCCGAAATGGAACCTACTCCTGAAAAGGGTTTCTACTATCGCTCGGACCATTTCAGCTTTGCCAAGCTGGGCGTGCCGATGGTTTATTTTGAAGGTGGGGACGATCTCGTGACCGGCGGCAAGGAAGCTGCGAAGGCCGCTGCCGAGGATTATGAAAAGAACCGCTACCATGCGCCCGGTGATGAATATGACGAGAAATGGGACTGGTCCGGCGTGATGTCCGATCTGAAACTCTATTACCGTGTCGGCAGAATGCTGGCGATGACGGATGCGTGGCCAAACTGGAACGACGGCGACGAATTCCGCGCCATCCGCGACAAGAGCCGTAGCGGGAAATAAGCCCAGATGTCATTCCGAATGCCTGCCGAATGGGCACCGCACGAGCGCGCCTGGATCGGCTTTCCCAGCTTCTGGGAGCATTGGGAAGAGCCCTTTGTTGCCGCCCAGAAGCAGATTGCCGCCTTTGCCAACGCTGTTCACGATGGCGGCAAAGGCGAGACCGTTCATATGATCACGGGCAACGCGGAAGCAGCAGCGGTGGCGCGTGATCTGGTCGAACCCGCAGTTATCGTCGAGCAACATCGGATCGGCGATATCTGGTTGCGGGACACTGGCTGTATAATCGTTAAGAATGGTGATCGCCGGGTTGCCCGCAATTTCGGCTTCAACGGCTGGGGCAACCGGTTCAACTTTGAAGGCGATCAGGATATTGGCGAGGAACTCGCACAGGCTGCTGGTTTCGACTTCACCAATTGCGACTGGGTACTGGAAGGCGGCTCCATCGATGTCGATGGAGATGGCAATGCGGTAACCACCACGGATTGCCTTCTGAACCCGAACCGCAACATATCGCTTAACGAGGCCCAGATAGAAGCAAGGCTACGCAGCGATCTTGGGGTTGAAAAGTTGCTGTGGCTCGGTGATGGTTTGGGCAATGATCATACCGACGGCCATGTCGACAATCTTGCGCGGTTTGTGGGCGTAAACCATCTAGTCATTCCTGAGGCCCGCGATGTCGATGATCCTAATGCCAGCGTATATACTGACGCCCGCGCGCGGGCCGAAGCCTTTGGCTGCAAAGTGACACCCCTGCCCTCCGTCGGGCGCTTCGAGCAATTTGGCGAAGCTGTGCCCGCCAGTTACATGAACTTCTATATCGGTAATAGCGCCGTCATCGTGCCCATATATAGCAGCCGCCATGACGATGATGCCCTCGCGGAACTCGCCTTGCTATTTCCTGATCGCAAAATCATCGGCCTGCCCGCCGATGCGGTGCTTACAGGTGGTGGAAGCTTCCATTGTTCAAGCCAGCAGGTGCCTGTTTGACGCTATTGGCAACAAAACTAATTCGCCCCATATAACCACCACAATCAACAGAGAGGACCCCCCCATGAAAAAAGCTTTTCTCCTTGCTCTCGCCGCCTCGGTCTTGGCCGCCCCTGCTTATGCCGACCATCACAGCATGAGCAAAGCCGAGCATGACAAGATGCATAAAGCGCATCAGGACCGGCTCGCAAAAATCCTGGCCGATCCGTCACGCGTCGAAGATTCAAAACGCGACAAGTATCGCCACCCGGCCGAAACCTTTGAATTCTTCCGTCTGCATCCTGATCATGTCATCGGCGAATATGCGCCCGGCGGTGAATGGGTGTCCCGCATTCTTGGCCGCTATGTCGACGAAAAGGGCAAATTCAACGGGCTTTATTTCAGCACCAACGCAGGCTTTGGCACATCTGAATCACACACCCGCACTAAAGCCAGCGCTGCGAAATTCGGCGAAGATGTAGCAAAGGTCACCGGCCGCCCCGCAACAGATTATACAGGCTTTACGCTCGATGCCATTCCGGAAGGCGCGAAAGGCACCTACGACCGGATTCTGGTCATGCGCATGCTGCACAATATGATCCGTTGGAATATTGCCGACACTGAATTGAAGCGCATGCGCGAACTGCTCAAAGACGATGGTCTGATCGGCATCGAACAGCATCGGGCGAAAGCCGACGCTCCCTATAGCTACACCGACGGTAACAAGGGCTATCTGCGTGAGGCAGATGTGATCAAGCTGATGGAACTGAACGGCTTTGAACTGGTCGCAAAAAGCGAGGTAAATGCCAATTCCAAGGACGCAGCCAACTGGCCCGACGGCGTCTGGACTTTGCCACCAGCATTCGCGCTGAAGGATGTCGATAAAGCCAAATATGAGGCGATCGGCGAATCTGATCGGATGACATTGTTGTTCAAGAAGCGGTCCTGACCAAAATTATGTCGGCTTTTGCGATTCGCGCCATCCTTTCGGGGGTAATCATTGCGCTGATTGCTTTGGTCGGCAAAAAAGCACCGGCAGCAGGGGCGCTAATTGCCTCGCTGCCGCTGATTTCTATCCTGGGCATGATATGGCTCTGGCGTGACACGAGCGACAGCGCATTGCTCGCCAATCACGCCGAAGCAACATTCTGGTATGTGCTGCCGAGCTTGCCGATGTTTTTGCTCATCCCCTGGTTGTTGCGGAGCGGCTATGGTTTCTGGCTGGCACTTACCTTTGGCATTGCGGTCACAATATTATTGTATCTCGCCACAATCCTGATTGCCGCGCGTTTCGGCGTGCGGCTATAGACAAATCATGACCAGAAATATTACAGTCGCTGCGTTACAATTGCCGCTGGCGGGCAATGAAGCCGACAATATCGACGCCGTTTCCGATCTGATTGCGCAGGCGGCCTCCAACGGCGCACAAATCATATTGCCCCCCGAGCTCTTTTCAGGGCCCTATTTCTGCAAGACGCAGGAAGAGGCGCATTTCTCACTCGCGCGTCCGACCCTCGAGCATCCATCTGTACAGGCGATGGCAAAGCTGGCCAGGCAATTGGGCGTGGCTATCCCGACCAGCTTTTTCGAACGCGATGGTGCACATTTCTACAATACGCTGGCGATGATTGATGCGAACGGCGAAATTCTAGGCACTTATCGCAAAAGCCATATTCCTGATGGCCCCGGCTATCAGGAGAAATATTATTTCCGCCCTGGCAACACCGGTTTCAAGGTCTGGGACGTGTTCGGCACACGGATCGGCGTCGGCATTTGTTGGGACCAATGGTACCCGGAATGTGCGCGGGCGATGGCGCTGATGGGGGCGGAGCTGCTCTTTTACCCCACCGCCATCGGCGCGGAGCCGCAGGACGCGACACTCGACACACGCCATATGTGGCGGCGTGCGATGGTGGGGCACGCGGTCAGCAACTGTATGCCGGTCATCGCCGCGAACCGTGCCGGCAGTGAAGACGATCATGGCGGCAGCCCCCAAAAATTCTACGGTACCAGCTTCATCGCCAATGAATGGGGCGACATCGTAGCCGATCTGGACGACAGCGAAACCGGCCTTCTGATGGCGACTTTCGATCTGGACCAAGCCCGCAAACACCGCGCAAGCATGGGCTTTTTTCGCGACCGCCGACCGCAACTTTACGGGCGTTTGGTTGAGGACATTTAAGCTGTCATATCTCTATCTCATCGGTCTGGGGTCGAACCAGCGCCATCCGCTAATCGGCCTGCCTGCCCAAGTGCTCGAACAGGCAGTGGCGGCGCTTGAAATGGACGATGTGGATGTGTTTGCGCATTCAGCAATTATAAGCAGCGCGCCATTGGGACCGTCGCTGCGACGATATGCTAATGCAGCGGCGATCGTCTCGACGGCGTTAGAACCACCTGCCCTGCTACTCCGGCTGCACGAGATCGAAGCGCATTTCGGCCGCGTCCGGCGTGGTCGAGCCTGGCAAGCACGCGTGCTGGATCTGGACATCATTTTATGGTCTGGCGGGATATGGGCTGATGCATGTCCAGAGCTCGCCATTCCCCATCCTGCCATGCGGGACCGCAGCTTTGTACTGACCCCCGCCGCAATGATTGCGCCGGACTGGAGCGACCCGGTAACCGGCTTGAGCATCCGCCAGCTACAATCGAGATTTAACCGTCCAAAGCCGCTTGACCCCGCACCGTCACGCCATTAGGGGAGGCGCTCTCGCACGAACCGCTATACCGGTTCTGGTAAGGGCCCTTAGCTCAGTCGGTAGAGCAACTGACTTTTAATCAGTAGGTCGCTGGTTCGAACCCAGCAGGGCTCACCATTATATTTTTAATTGCGTGGATTCTAAGATGGCAGGTTTAAGCGGCGGATGCCAATGCGGCGCGGTGCGGTATCGAACGTCGGTAGCTTTGGAAAACCCCCATCTTTGTCATTGCCGGATGTGCCAGAAAGCATCGGGGAATCTGTTTACTGCGCTTGCTTCTCTGCCCAAGTCGGAGATCCAATGGACCCGAGGTAGCGCAGCAAGGTGGCGCAGCTCCGCTCATGTCGAACGAGGATTTTGCAGTAAATGCGGAACGCCGCTATTTTATGATGACATCGGTTCTGACGATATCGCAATCACCATCGGCTCACTTGACCAGCCGGTGGACGTCAAACCCGTTTCGCATGATGGCATCGAAGGCCGGATGCCATGGTTTGCCGAATTGAACAATTTAGTCGATAAGGGTGAAACGGCAACGGCAGATCAAGCCGAATGGGCGGGGGCAATAAGGTCTAGCAATAACCAGCATCCCGATGTTGATACTAAAACCTGGCCAGAATAGCCGCTGGCACGGCCACACTTCCAAGGCAGATATATCGATCAAGTTTGATACGTACTGGTACATGTGATGCAATGACCCGCCGAGCATGACACACTACGCTGAGCGCTGCTGTCATGAAATGGGATCGAGATGCAGGTCAAATTGGTCGACGAAATGTATCTGGCAACCCAACGTCCGGTCGTCAATCGGGCAGGTAGCGGATCTCGTTCGCGCTCATTGGGCGGCATTATGCTGCTAACCGTATTTTCGACCAATGCCGCTTTTGCTAGTGGTTACATGACCGCACCCGAATTTCGTCAAAAAATGCCAAGCTTTAAGGCCTGCCTGAAGCAGCTTGAAGCAACCGCGGCAGCGAATCGCAAACAGTTGAAGCCGCGAACCTTCGATCCCGATGGCGGATTTCAGCAAGTGTCGATTCAGGCCATCAGTGACGGCGTCGAAACAACAGGTCGCAATAGCGCGCGTTACGATGCAAAGCTTTGGTTTCATAACGGCCGATTAAACAAAGACGGCACGCAGTATGAAATCAACCACAGCTGGACCCAGAGCGGCTTTGAATGCCGCGGGAAAACCATGATCATAAATGGCTCCCAAGGCTACACGCTCAGCACTTTTGAACCGGTAGCTAGCAAGGCACCTTAAAATTCTCCGACCGGACGAAGAAGCATATGTTGCGCTTGAGGCAATTCACCGGCTTGGTAATTCTGCTCACTGCTGCCGGTTGTTCGTCCGATTCATCGACGAAGCTCTCAAGCGAGTTAGGCAAAAATGTTCAACCTGGCATTTCGTTGGATCAGACGATCACGACAATGCATTCGCGTGGATTTCGATGCCAGCCGACGCGACCTCCAGCCAAAACTAAAGTGGTTCAATGCGGTCGGCAACGCGCACATTTGATTGTGGCAACCTGCGTACAGACGGTCTGGCTGTATTTCGCGCCAGAAACGAACATGCTGGCGCGCGTCGAGGTAATAGCGCCGGCGTGTACCGGTCTTTAGGTTGCTGTTGGTTTGAACGCCAAAGGACTAATGACCTAAAAAATGTTCAAAAAGGTGCATACGAAATTTGCCGTCCGCACCCCTTTGCCAAATGGCGTTAAACGGCCCGGTTCGACCTTTGACTCCTTCTTCACCTTCGGGTTTGTCCACTATGACCGAACCCTTCACGCTTACACGATCAGGTGTTTCCGCGTGAAAAGTGTCATATTGCAGGTCAACAGAATAGAGCCAGTCATTTGCCCAGAATTCAGCCGCGGTTTCAGCACCCTGAATTAACGGAATCCCCGGCCACGAAAATGTAATGGTATCTTCAAAGAATAGCCGGATTTTCGATGGGTCAGTTCTGCCCATTGAGCTCCAAAAAAAATCATCCACCTCCAGCTTATTGAACAGTTCAGCTGCCACCATTTGCTGGCCACTCAGCGCAAAGCAGGCAGTCAGCCGATCAAGTGTCGCGTCATATCCGTCAGGATATAATGCCGCGCAATGGGGAAGCTCGGCCAGCGCCGCTTCGGCAAGCGCCTCAAAAAACAGGCCTCGCGGTTCATTACCGCAGCTATCGCCAACCGGCGCACGGATGTTACCCCTTCCATCCGTCAGCTCGACCGTAAATATCGCGCCACACACGCGCACCTCGTCTGTAGCGTATACCAGATCAAGCGCCTTTCCTTTGGCAACATTCATATCCCAAGTCGCTTCGGGAATTTTAACGCTGATCAGCTTTGGCCCAGACCGTCGGACGCTCCTGACCATCTCCCTGATTTCGACTATTGGCGCTCCGTTGCGATCACGTTGCAAAACAAGCACAATGCCGCCACCCGTTTTGAACACGACCGTTGTGACGATCAACTCGCTTTTGGAACCCGCATATCCATTGCGCCGGCGGATTTTCTCGAGCGTTGGCAGGCCAAATTTTTTGCGTGTCGCGTTACGATAGCCCTCTGTGCATTTGGGTCGTGGGTCGTAATTCGAACATCTCCCGGATTTGGCACTGACGCTCTGCGCTTCGGCGGAAGCGCCCATTGAAATACCGCCACCCAAAATGCTCAGGGCCACCGCAGCCAGTTTCGCGCATTTGCTAAACTGCAATTTCAGTGGTCCTGCCGAAAGAAAAAGCTGAACCTCGTTTCATCTTACACAACCCTGCTTTTGAACGCTAATATCACGCATTCATCGGCTCTAAAGCATGCTTGCGCTGCCGCCATAGCGTCGGTGAACCGGTACATTGAGCCCGCTGTACCAAAGCCGCAAATCCGGCGTAACATGCTTCAAACAGGACATGCCAATATCTTGTGGCAGGAGCCTTTCGGGTCGATGAAATTTTACGAAGTCAAGATGTAGCGCTGCTTAGCCACCCCGCTTGGGCATGTCGTCGCCTCCCCGCGGGCTGGTTTTATTATAGGGGCTTCAGGAGCTAAACCTGACAGTCGGCGCGCGCAAACACGAACCACCATGCGCCCATCACAGAAAAATCCGCGGTCAAAAGTGAAAGCAAGGACGCAATGCAAATCCCAAAATGTCTTATCCTGACAATCGCCTTCGGCACGTTGGCGAGCTGTGCGCCGATCTCTCGTGAAAGCTGTATCAACGACAGCGCTTATGATATCGGATACGCGGCTGCGATGGACAATGCTGAGCGGATGAGCCGGTTGCAAAGCGTCACCAAAATTTGTGGCAAGGAAGGCCGCGAGGTCGACCTTGCAGAATTTACCGAGGGTTTTGATGCTGGCACCAGCGCGTTTTGCGTCGTCGATAATGGGTATCGATGGGGATTGCGCGGACGCGGCTATAACGGCGTTTGCGCCGATTCCGCCTTTGGCGCTGCATATGACGATGGGCTGCGGATTTACAAAGTTCAGCAACGGGGAAAAGCAATTCGCGAACGGCTGGAAATGATCAGGTCTCGTGTGGCTAATATCCAGCAGATACTCGATGAAGACAAAACCCTTACTGAAGAGCGTAGACGTAAGTTAGTGCGCGAGTGGGATGGACTGTTGCTTGAGCGACGCGACCTTCTTGCCGAACAGCAAAGCCTGCCACCGGTCTGAGCAGTTCGCCTGCATTAGGACTGTGCATGCTCGTCTGCCCTGATC